>JAKLKT010000113.1 GCA_023150495.1 Planctomycetota bacterium | reverse complement strand
GATGCTGCTGCTCGCGCCGGGGCGGCGCGGGCAGGTCCTCGTCATCTGGGGCGCGGTCCTCCTGGAGCTGCTCGTCGGGCAGGCGCTCCTGAAGCCCGCGATCGGGAAGCTCCGGCCCGCCGCGGAGCTGACGTCCGCCGACGTGGAGCGCCTCGTCGCGAAGGGCGGGTCGGTGGCGATCGTCGACGGCCGGCCGCGGAACGACGGATTCGCGCTCTTCCGCCCGCCGTTCACGGGCAGGCACGAGGACCTCGCGCTCCCGTCGGGTCACACGGGGCTCGCGTTCGCGGTGCTGACCGTGCTCGGCCGCGCGTTCCCGCGGGGGCGGTGGTGGTTCTACCTGCTCGCGTGCGGCACGGCGGCGTCGCGCGTGCTCGTCGGCGAGCACTTCCTCTCGGACGTGGTCGCGGGCGGCGGCGTCGGCTACGCGTGCGCCAGGACCGTCCTCGCCCTGCCGGGAGCGCGGCGGCTCGTGGCGGCCGACGCGTGAGCGATGACGCGCGGCACGTTCCGCTCCGCCCCGCGTGATACGTGCCCGGGTCTCAGCGCGTGACGACGGAGACGAGATCCCGCCCGATGAACCAGAGGCCGCTCAGGATGAGCACGGCGAAGACCAGGATCCCGAGGAGGCGCAGCGGCCGCAGCGCGCGTTCGGCGCGCTCGCGGCCGAGCATCGCCTCCGCCCCCGACGCCGCGACGTGGAAGCCGTCGAGCGGCGGGATCGGGAAGAGGTTGAACGCCGCGACGAGGACGTTGATGATCGCGAGCATCCCGAGCGCCTCGACGACCCCGTGGACATGATCGTGGCCCGCGGCGATGAGGCCGCCCTCGCCGCCCGTGTACGTGCTCGGGCGCACGATGCTCACGAGCATCTCGGGGACCCTCGCGAGGAAGCTCCCCGCGAGCTTCGCGACCCACGCGGCGGCGCGGTGCGGCGCTTCGGGCGCGAACGCGAGCCAGCGCACGACGAACGCCGCGAGAACGTTGAAGGCGATGCCGCCGAGGTGGAACGTCACGCGCCGGCGCGGCGGCGCCAGATCCGGGCGGGGACCGGCGCCTCGTCGGGATCGACCTCCGTGGCGTGCTCGGGCCCGCGCCCCATCGCGTGGAGCACGTGGGGCCACGCCGAGGGCCGGATCATCGCCGGGCGCACGAAGCCGAAGAGCGGGATCGCGCGGATCTCGACCAGCGTGGCCCCGACCGCGAACGAGCAGATCCGCGGCCCGAAGCCGACCCGGAGCTCCGCGATCGGGATCCCGATGCTCCTGGCCGTCACGAGGTGGCCGAGCTCGTGGACCGCGATCGCGAGCGCCAGCGCGAGGACCGTCGCGGCGGCACCCGGCGAGGCGAGGAGCGCGGCGACGACGAGCCCCGCGAAGAGCGCGATGCGCCCGAGCGGCGGCCCCGGGACGTTCTCCCCGTCCACGACCCACGCGAAGCCGCCCCGCGTGCGCACGCCGTGAGTCCACCACTCCGGGCGTCCCCCGCGGACCTCGTGCCGCCCGTGCGGCAGGCCGCAGAACCAGCCGCGCGCGACCGCCGGGGCGCCCCTCTCGTCGTAGAGGGTCCAGTCGCCGTGGGGAAGCCCGTTGCGGAAGCTCCGGTGGCTCCGGTGGCTCCCGTCGGGGCCGTACTCGTCCGAGTCGCCGTGCGGCTGCCCGTTGCGGAAGGCCTCGCGCAGGAGCACGGCGCCGTCCGGGAGCACGACGCGGTGCTCGCCCTCGATCAACCCCTCCACGAACTCCACCTCGTCGCGGACGCCGTGCTCGTCGGTGGACGCCGCGCGCCCGTGCCGCCGCCCGGCCCGCCACTCCTCGGTCCGCGACTCCCGCCCGTCCCGCTCGAACACCCGCACGAGCCCGTGCACGCGGCCCGCCTCGAAGGGCACCTCCGCCCGGAGCGTCCCGCCCGGCCATCGCGACCGCCACACGCCGTGGCGGACGCCGTCCGGGCCCGTTTCCCCGGCTAGGTCCGGGGGCAAGTCGGCGTCGTCCGTGACGGACGCAGGATCCGCGTAGAAATAGTGATCGGCGGCGCGGCCGCGAGGGTCGCGCGATCCACCGAGGCCCTTCCGCGGCGGCGGCACGTGTGCCCTTCTACCCGCCGGCCGCGCGCCGCGCAACGCGCCTCACGCCCCCGCGGGCACGATCAGCCGGAACTTCCCCGTCTCCGGATCCACGGGGAGCGCCGGAACGCGTTCGATCGCGAAGCGCACGTTCTCCATCCCCTTCTCGCGGAGGAGCACGCGCAGGCGCGCCGCGATCGCCTCCTCCACCTCCCCCGCGGGCGCCCCCTCCTCCACCTGCGCGAGGAAGCGGAACGAGTCCTCCCCCGTGAGCCTGAACTGGAACGCCCTGAGCCCCTTCACGTAGAACTCCGCGAGCACGATCGGGTGGATCGAGTCCCTCACGCCGTTCGCGTTCACGAAGACGGGCGCGTGCTCGCGCCGGCCGACGAGCGTCTCGACGACCCGGTAGGGCCCGGCGAACCGCCCCGCCGGCCGCAGCACGTCGTCCATCCGGTACCGGAACAGCGGCACCGTGCGGTTGAAGAGGTTCGTCACGAGCGTGCAGTCCTCCCTGAGCTCGAAGATCAGGTCGTCCTCGAGCAGGTACATCCCCTCGCCCTCCCGCTCCGGGAGATCCACCGCCATGTAGAGGTGCTCCGTCGACGCGTAGAGGTTCCGGACCGGAACGCCGAAGGTCTCCTTCAGCAGCGCGCGGTCCGCCGGCAGCAGCACCTCGCCGCTGCTGACGATCACCTGCGGGCGGAGCCGGATCTCCCCCCGCCGTTTCGCCTCGGCAAGCATGCGCAGCGCGCCCGCGTAGCCGACGAGCACCCTCGGGTCGAAGGCCTCGAGGCCGCCGAGGATCTCCGGCGTCGGGAGGTTCACGTGGAACGCACGCGTGCGGTAGAGGAGGCTCGCGATGCGCGAGGCGGGCGCGGTCGCGAGCGCGACCGCGGCGAAGTGGCCGTTCGCCGCGCCGAGGAAGGCGAGGCGGCGCCCGATGCCCGGGCGCGCGACGCGGGTGAACTGCGTCGTCGCGAACATCCACTCGCGCCGGTTGTAGACGACGGCGCACACCTCGCCCGACGTCCCGGAGGAGTGGACGACGTGGTACCGGCCGAGGAGGAGGTCCTTCGGGTCGCGCGAGCCGCCGAGGAAGGCGTGGACCCCAGCCTTGCGCACCTCCGGCCGCGTGCAGATCCGGTCGAAGTCCGAGATCAGCTCGCGCTTCGAGAGGATCGGCAGGTCCTCGGGGCGCGCAGTGCGCGGATCGATGCCGCGCTCGCGGCAGACCTCCGCGTAGTGGGGCGACCGCTCGACCGTCCACGCGAGCCGCTGCCGGAACCGCGCGAGGTTCCTCGCGGCGAGCTCCTCGGGGGTCAGGGAAGCGTTCCGCCACCGCGATCGGAGCGACTGCCAGCCGGCCGCGGAGACCATCCCTCCCCCGCGCCCCCTCCCGTCAGAGGTCCATCGTCGTGATCGGCCGGACCGACGGCTGCTTCGGGATCACCGTGATGCCGGTCTCGCTGACGGTCCACCCGCGCGCGCGGTCCGCGTCGGCGTCGATGCCCACGTGCGTGCCCGACGGCAGCCTCACGTCCTTGTCGATGATCGCGCGGCGCACCTTGCAGTTGCGCTCGACGACGACGCCGTCGAAGAGGACGGAGTCCGCGACCTCGACGCCGCTGTGGATGCGGATGTTCCGGCCGAGGACGCTGTCGCGCACGATGCCGCTGCTCACGATGCAGCCCGAGCCGAGGATGCTCTGGTACGCCTCGCCGCTCGCGCCCGAAGCGCCCGCCACGAACTTCGCGGGCGGCGCGCTCGACGCGTTCGTGTTGATCGGCCAGTCGCGGTTGTAGAGGTCGAGCTGCGGCACGACCTGCTTCAGGTCGAGGCACGCCTCGTAGTATGCCTCGACCGTCCCGACGTCGCGCCAGTAGATGTTCGGCCGGCCTTCCTGCCCGGGCACGCGGTTCGACGCGAAGTCGTAGGCGAAGACCGCGCGCCCCTCCTTGACCATCCGCGGCAGGATGTCGCGGCCGAAGTCGTGGCTCGAGTCGGGATCGGCCGCGTCGCGGGCGAGCATCTCCTCGAGGATCTTCCGGCTGAAGACGTAGTTCCCCATGCTCGCGTAGCACCGGGAGGGGTCCGAGGGGAGGGTGGGCGGGTCCTTCACCTTCTCGTGGAAGGACTTCACGCGGCCGTCCGGCGCCGCCTCGATGACGCCGAAGCGGAAGGCCTCCTCGCGCGGCACCGGGATCGCCGCGATCGTCACGTCGGCGGCGCGGCCCATGTGCTCCCGCATCATCTGCGAGATGTCCATGAAGTAGATGTGGTCGCCGCCGAAGATGCAGACGAGGTCGGGCACCGTGTCGTGGATCAGGTTCATGTTCTGCCAGATCGCGTCGGCGGTCCCCTCGTACCAGACCTCGCCGGGCGTCTGCATCTGGGCGGGCACGGAGATGATGAAGTTGTCCGCGCGCCGGTTCGTCCCGCCCCAGGCGCGCTCGATGTGCTCCGCGAGCGACTGGCTCTTGAACTGGGTGAGGACGTAGATCGACTTGATCCCCGAGTTGATGAAGTTGGAGAGGACGAAGTCGATGATCCTGTAGATGCCCCCGAAGGGCACCGCGGGCTTCGACCGGTAGAGGGTGAGGGGCTTCAGCCGCTCCCCCCGGCCCCCCGCGAGGATCATGCCGAGTACCCGCCGCCGCATCGGGGGGGGATCGTAGCATCCCGGCCAGCCGCCGCGCCTTGCGCCGTTTTCATGCCCCGATTGCGCGGGTTCATGGGGGGAGGGGGGACGTAAGCTGCCCTCCGGTAAGGAGATAGATGCCGCATCGAAGCAGGACACCGGCTTTTCGCGGCGCTGGCTTCGGCCGCGCCGTGGGCGAGGATAGGGCCCGGTGAAACTCGTCACGGCGGTCCTCGCACCCGAGCGGCTCGACGCGGTCGCGGCGGCGCTCGGCGAAGCCGAGGTCTTCCGGATGACGGTCACCGAGTGCCGCGGGGTGTTCCGCGGCCCCGGCGGCCCTGAGCTGGCTCCGAAGGTAAGGCTCGAGATCGCGGTCAACGAGAACTTCGTGAAGCCGACCGTCGACGCGATCACGCGCGCGGGCCAGCTCTCCGCGGAAGAGGCCTCCGGCTTCGGGAAGATCTTTCTCACGGAGCTCCTGGACGTGGTCCGCATTCGCACGGGCGAGCGCGGGCCGGATGCGATTTGAGGTGAAACCAAGATGAATCCGTCGGATGTGCTTGCGCTCGCGCGCGAAAAGGGCGTGAAGTCGGTCGATCTGCGCTTCTGCGACCTCCTCGGGACGTGGCAGCATTTCTCGGTGCCGCTCCAGGCGGTCAGCGTGGATACGTTCGAGGACGGGCTCGGCTTCGACGGCTCGTCGATCCGCGGGTGGAAGACGATCGACCAGAGTGACATGATCGTCGTCCCCGACGCCTCGACGGCGTGGATCGACCCGTTCTACGAGCACCCGACGCTCGTCCTCACCTGCAACGTGCTCGACTGCATCACGCGCCAGCCCTACGAGCGCGACCCCCGCAACGTCGCGCGCAGCGCGGAGGCGTACCTGAAGTCGACGGGCATCGCGGACACCGCCTTCTTCGGCCCCGAGGCGGAGTTCTTCCTCTTCGACCACATCAGCTACGAGGGCGGGATCAACCACGCCAGCTACCGGATCGACAGCCGCGAGGGCCACTGGAACACGGGCCGCGCGGAGGACGGGCGCAACCTCGGCTACAAGATCGGCCCGAAGGCCGGCTACTTCCCCGTCCCGCCGAACGACCAGCTCCAGGACGTCCGCGCCGCGATGATGCTCGCCATGATGGAGGCGGGGATCGAGATCGAGGCGCAGCACCACGAGGTCGCGACGGCCGGCCAGTGCGAGATCGACATGCGCTTCAGTCCGCTCGTGCAGATGGCGGACAAGGTGATGAAGTACAAGTACATCGTGAAGAACGTCGCGCGGCAGCGCGGGATGACGGCGACGTTCATGCCGAAGCCGCTCTACGGCGACAACGGCTCGGGCATGCATTGCCACTTCAGCCTCTGGAAGGGCGAGAAGAACAACTTCTTCGGCGACGGCTACGCGAACCTCTCGCAGCAGGCGCTCTGGGCGATCGGCGGGATCCTCCGCCACGCGCCGTCGATCCTCGCGATCACGAACCCGACGACGAACTCGTACCGCCGGCTCGTGCCCGGCTACGAGGCGCCCGTGAACCTCGCCTACAGCTCGCGCAACCGGTCGGCCGCGGTCCGCATCCCGACCTACAGCCCGTCCCCGAAGGCGAAGCGGTTCGAGTTCCGCTGCCCCGACCCGTCCTGCAACCCCTACCTCGCTTTCGCCGCGATCATGATGGCGGGGCTCGACGGGATCCAGAACAAGATCAACCCGGGCAGCCCGATGGACAAGAACATCTACGACCTGCCGCCGGAGATCCTGAAGGAGATCCCGTCCGCGCCGGGGAGCCTTACCGCGGCCCTCGACGCGCTGGAGCGGGACCACGACTTCCTCCTCCGCGGGGACGTCTTCACGATGGACCTGATCGAGGCGTGGATCTCCTACAAGCGGGAGAACGAGGTCGACGCGATCGCGCTCCGCCCGCACCCGCACGAGTTCGCGATGTACTTCGACGCGTAGGGCGGGCCCGAAACGCCGGCCCCGGCCTGGCCACGGCGGACGCCCGCTCCTGCGGGAGGACGCCGTGGCCGCGGGCGCGCCGCTAGGCCCCGAGGGCACTCCCCCCGCCCCGCCGATCCTTCCCCAAAGCGTACGAACACCGCGGCCTGTTTCCGTCTGTGAGGTTGCCCGGCCACGAGCGTCGAGCCCGGGTCGCATGCGTGTTCGACCGCCCGATCGGTCCGTCCTGCCCATGCCCTCGTCGTAGCCGCCATGGTGCCTGCCGCGTGCGGCGGCATCCAAGTGCGGCGTTCCGCTCCTCCCGCCCTGGTGCCTCGTCCGACGCGCCACCGGGCCCGCCTCCGCCTGCCGCGCGTGATTCGGTTCATGCTCCTCTGCCGCTTTGCGTCCGTGTCCGCAGGCGGCCCGGCGGGCCATGGAGACACTCATGAAAGCGATCGACGATCCGCGGCGACGTGCGTGGTTCGTGCCCCGTCTCGCGGGCACGGCGGCCCTGCTCATGCTGGTTGCAGGATGTCCCCGTAACGGAAGTGACAGCCCAGAGAACCCTCCGGTACAGGGCGATCCTGAACTCGTCTGGTTTGAGCCTGACGGGAGCGGCATCTCGGTTTCCGCGGACGAGAGCTACGCTGGGGAGTTCATGGCGACGATCGATTGGAGCAACAAGAGCGCCACGGTCAGCACGGTGACGTTCGCGCTGGAGAACGTGCCAGTCGGCCTCGAGATCTCGCTCGGCGACGCCGTGCTGGACCCGGCCTACTTCTGGAAGGCCCCCCTCACGGTGCGCGCCACTGAGCCGTGCTCGCCGATGTCCGGCTTCTTCGATGTCCTCTGTGAAGTGACCTCCAGCGACGGCGACATCGGATACCTGCGGATCGAGGTTCCAGTCCGCCTGGAGTGTCCCCCTGGCCAAGAGCTCATCGTCTTCTCGAACCGGCCGCCCAGCGGTGCCCCGGAGTCCGACTCCGAGATCTGGAAGATGGATCTGGGCACGGGTGCAGCCACCCGGCTCACGGGGGACCACCAGCAGATCGAGGACCTTGACCCCGCATGGTCTCCCGACCGTTCGGAGATCGTCTTTGTCAGCAACCGGGCGGACCCGTCCAGTTTCGCCTTCGATCTCGTCCTGATGGATCTGGACGGGAACGACCAGAAGGCCCTGACCGACCTCGGCCCCCAGAACCAGTCCGCGGACGATCCCGCGTGGTCGCCGGCTGCCGGGCAGCGCCGGATCGCGTTCACGATCGGGCAGACGGCCGTCGGCAGCAAGGACATCTGGATCCTCGACCTCGACGAGCCCGAGTCGTCGCCGGATCGGCTCCGGCAGATCACCACGGGCGGGAACAACGACACGAGTCCCACCTGGTCTCCGGACGGGCAGAAGATCGCGTTCATCCGAAACGGCGCG
>JAKLKT010000112.1 GCA_023150495.1 Planctomycetota bacterium | reverse complement strand
CACTTCTTCGGGGCCGCCGCGGAGGCGATGCGGCGCATCCTCGTCGAGCGCGCTCGCGCCCGCGGGCGGCTCAAGGGCGGCGGGGGCCGACGGCGGCTCGACCTGGACCAGCTCGACCTCGCGACGGAGGACGGCGCGGGCGATGTCCTCGCGGTGGACGAGGCCGTCACGAAACTCGCGGGGGAGGACGGGAGTGCGGCGGAGGTGGTGCGCCTCCGCTTCTTCGCGGGCCTCGACGTCCCGGAGATCGCGGCGGTGCTCGGCGTGGCGCCGCGGACGGTGAAGCGGGAGTGGGTCTTCGCCCGCGCGTGGCTCCTGAAGGAACTCGGGGAGGACGCGTGACTCGCATCGACAAGATGAAGGAGCTCTTCCACCTGGCCCTCGAGAAGGACGCTGGGGTGCGTGCGGCGTTCGTCGAGCGGGCCTGCGGCGGCGACGCGAAGCTCCGGGAAGACGTGATGGACCTCCTCCGTCTGCACGAGGGTGTGGAAGAGCGGCAGTCCCCCGCGGAGCCCGGGGAGAGCGCGGGGGATTGCCTCGGCCCCTACAAGCTCCTCCAGCCCATCGGCTCCGGCGGCTTCGGCGTCGTGTGGATGGCCGAGCAGCAGCGCCCCGTCCGCCGGAAGGTCGCGCTGAAGATCATCAAGCTCGGGATGGACACGAAGCAGGTTGTGGCGCGTTTCGAGGCGGAGCGCCAGGCCCTCGCCATGATGGACCACGAGAACATCGCGAAGGTCTTCGACGCCGGCACGACGGAGCGCGGCCGCCCCTACTTCGTGATGGAGCTCGTCAAGGGCGTTCCCATCACTGAGTACTGCGATCAGGCGCAGCTCCCGACGGCCGAGCGGCTCGAGCTCTTCCAGCATGTCTGCCATGCGGTCCAGCACGCCCACCACAAGGGGATCATCCACCGCGACCTGAAGCCGTCGAACGTCCTCGTCACGCTCCACGACGGCCGGCCCGTCCCGAAGGTCATCGACTTCGGCGTGGCGAAGGCGACCGACCATCGCCTGACGGAGCGGACGCTGTTCACCGAGTTCCGCCAGATCGTCGGGACGCCGGAGTACATGAGCCCGGAGCAGGCGGAGTTCTCGGGCCTCGATATCGACACCCGCTCGGACGTCTACTCCCTCGGCGTGCTCCTCTACGAGCTCCTCACGGGGACGAAGCCGTTCGACATGCGGGCGCTGCTCGAGAAGGGCTTCGACGAGATGCTCCGGCACATCCGCGAGGTGGACCCCCCGAAGCCGAGCACGCGCGTCTCGACCCTGGGCGAGGCAGGGACGGGCATCGCGCAGCAGCGCCGGACCGCGCCCCGGCTCCTCGGGCGCCTCCTGCGGGGCGACCTCGACTGGATCTGCATGAGGGCGCTCGAGAAGGAGCGCACGCGGCGGTACGGGACGGCGAGCGATTTCGCGGCCGACATCGGGCGCTACCTGCTGGACCTGCCCATCGAGGCGAGGCCCCCGAGCGCGACCTACCGGGCCGCGAAGTTCGTGCGGCGCCACCGCGCCGCCGTGGCGGCGGCGGCAGCGGTCTTCGTCGCTCTCCTCGGCGGGCTCGTTGCCGCGGGCCTCGGCTGGCGGGAGGCGGAGGCGCAGCGCGAGGCCGCGGGCGCGAGCGCGCGGGAGGCTCGAACGGAGGCCTCCCGCGCCCGCACCGTGATCGGGCTCCTCGAGGGGATGCTCGTGGCCGGCGACCCGCACGCGGCGAAGGGAGCGGACTACACGGTACGCGAGCTTCTCGACGAGTTCAGTGGGGGGCTCCGGGGGCAGCTCGAGGACGAGCCCGAGGTTGCCGCGAACCTCCACCAGATCGTCGCCAACGCCTACGGGCACCTGGGGCTTCTCGACAAGGCCGACCGCCACCAGGAGATCGCGCTCGAATTGCGGCGCCGCCATCTCGGGGCGATGCACCCGCGCACGCTGGAGAGCGAGGCCGCGAGGGCGTGGCGGCTCCACGACCGGGCGAAGTACGTCGAGGCCGAGCGCGTCCTGCGCGAGATCCGTCCGAAGATCGAGAACATCCCGCTCGAGGACCCCGCGCTGGACATCCTGGACTACAGCCTCGCCGACATGCTGCGCCACCAGGCCAAGCACGAGGAGGCGCGGGAGGCCGCGGAGAGGAGCCTCACCCGCCGGCACGCGAGGGCCGCCTCCGCCATCGACATCAGCGAGTGCATGCGCCTGCTGGCGCGCATCGCGAGCGATGCGGGGGACCTGCCGAGGGCGGAGGCGCTGTGCCGCGAGGCGCTTGCGCGCGAGCGTGAGTCGCTCGGTCCCGACCATCCGAGGGTCGCCGTCACGCTCCACGACCTCGGCCTCCTTCGTGCACGGAGCTTCCAGTACGAGGAGGCGGTGCAGCTCTACCGGGAGGCGAATGAGATCAACAGGACCCACCTGGGCCGCGAGGAACCGAGCGTCCTCGGAACCCTCGGAAGCGCCCTCGGCAGGCTCGAGCGCACCAGGGAGGCGGAGGAGGCGTTCCTCAGGGCCATCGAGCTGTCGCGCGAGCTCGGGCGCGGCTCGCATCCCGAGACGGCCCACATCATCTCGTCGCTGGGGTCGTTCCGCTTCAACCTCTGCGCGTACGGGGAGGCCGAGAAGTGCTACCGCGAGGCGCTCGCGATCCGTCGTGCCGTCTTCGCTCCGGACCACCCCTCGATCGCGAAGGCGCTCGAGGACACGGCGGAGGCGCTCGAGCGGCAGGGCAGGCATGCGGAGATGGAGCCGCTCCTCGAGGAGGCGCTCAGGATCCGGCGGAATGCGTCCGGCGAGGAGTGGGCGCGCTGCGAGGCGCTCGGGCTCCTCGCGGTGGCCTACGCGGCGCAGGGGCGCTTGGAGGAGGCGGAGAAGCTCGCGCGCGAGGGGGTCGAGCTGGCGCGGGGGATCCCGGGCGACAGCGAGCAGACCTTCCGTTCCCTCGACCACTTGCGGCGCGTCCTCTGGAGCAAGGGCGAGTGCGGGGAGGCGATCGAGCTCTCGCGGGAGATCCTCGCGTTCTGGCGCGGACGCTGCGGGGAGAAGAACGCGCGCACCGCGATCTCCTGGAACAACCTCGGGTTCGCGCTCCACGAAGTTCGCGACACGGAGGGCGCCGAGGCGGCGTACCGGCAGAGCATCGCGATCTGGCAGGAGATCAGCCCGGACCACGCCGAGAAGGCGGCCGGTCTCAACAACCTGGGCCTCCTCCTGAAGGAGCGTGGCGAGCTGGAGGAGGCCGAGCGGTCGTTCCGAGAGGCGTGCCGGATCGGGCAGGAGGCGAGGAGCGGGGACGACGTCGCGCGCTACCGCTTCCATCTCGGCCTCGTGCTTGAGCTCCAGGGGAGGGTGGCCGAGGCGGAGTCCGAGATGCGCGCGGCGCTGGCATTCCTCCGCGAGCACGCGCCGGGTCGCCCGAGGACGTTCGAGATGTGGGAGTCGCTGGGCCGTCTCCTCGTCCCCACGCGGCCCGCCGATGCCGTGACGGTGTTCGCGGAGGCGGTCGCGGCCGCGCGCGACGCTTTCGGGCCGGACGCCCCTCGGACGCTCAAGCTCGCGTCGTGCCACGCATGGGCGCTGCGCGAATCCGGTCGGGCCGAGGACGGAGAGCGCATCCTCAGGGCGTCGCTCGAGACGGCGGTTCGCGTGCATGGCGGCGACAGCGGGGACGTGCAGGTCTGCCGCATCGAGCTCGCGCACCTCATCGCGCTGGAACTCGGCCGCTGGGCGGAGGCGGAAGCGCTCCTGCGGTCCGCGATGGCGCATCTCCGCCGGTCCGGCGCGAGCCTCGAGGATGTGGATCTGCCTTTGGACCTGCTCATCCGCTGCCTGCTTGAACAGGGAAAGCCCGCCGAGGCGGAGCCGTTTGCCCGCGAGCTGCTTGCCGCGCGGCGCAAGCATCTCGGTGACGGCCACCGGGCTACCTTGGCGGCATGGCATCTCCTGGGCACCGGAGTCCTCGCGTCCCGGCCGGAGGAGGCGGCCGCGGTCCTCGCGGAGGCGTGCGAGTCGACCCGCGCGGCGCTCGGGCCCGACCATGCCCAGACCCTCGGCCTTGCATCGTGCCACGCGTGGGCGCTCTCGGAGTGCGGTCGCACGGCCGAGTCGGAGCGCACGCTGCGCGCGGTGCTTGAGACGGCGACGCGCGCGCGCGGCGAGGACACGGACGAGGCGACGCGGTACCGCCTCGAGCTCGCCGACCAGCTGCTGCAGCAGCGCCGCCACGGGGAGGCGGACCCGCTCCTTCGCCGCTCGCTCGAGGGGCTCCGTCGCGCGGCCGATCCGGACCTGCCGTGGGCGCTCGAACTGCTCGCGGCGAGCCTCACGGACCAGGGCAAGGGCGCGGAGGCCGAGGCCTTCGCCCGCGAGCTGCTTGAGGCGCGGCGCGCCGCTCCCGCGGACCGCGCGGCGCTCGCCCGCTCCCTCGTGCTCCTCGGGAGGTCGCTCATCGGGCAGGGGAGATACGCGGAGGCGGAGGGGGCACTGGTCGAGTGCCTCGAGATCCGGCGCAAGACCATGCCCGAGGGCAGCTGGCTCATCGCGAGCGCGATGAGCATCCTCGGGGAGTGCCTCGCGGGTCTCGGGAAGAACGCCGAGGCGGAGGTGCTGCTCGTACAGGGGCGCTGGAACGCGTCGTGGCCTTCTACGAGGCGTCGGGAAGGCCCGAGCAGGCCGCCCACTGGCGCGCGAAGGCCGGAGAGTAGTACTGCGGCGCGCACCGCGGCGGGCAGCGCGATCTTTCGTGCGGTCGCGCGCTGGGGGCCGGCGGCGGGCTTGCCGATAGAACCGGCATGCACGTGGCCATGGGCGCGCTCTGCGGTGTGACGGGCGGGCCTTCCACCTATGCGCTCCGGCTCGCGGAAGCGCTCGGCGCGAGAGACGACCTGAGGCTCACGGTCCTCACGGATGAGCCGTCGCGCTTCGGCCACGTCCGCGCCGCGGTCGTGGAGGTCAAGGGGGGCCGGGGGCTCGGCCGGATCCCCTGGCAGCACGTGCGGCTCCCGCGCGCGCTCCGCGCCATCCGCCCGGACCTCTACCACGACACCAAGAACGCGCTGCCGTGGAGGCTCCGCGCGCCCGGCGTCGTGACGGTGCACGACCTCGCGCACCTGCGCTGCCCGGAGACGTTCGGTTTCGCGTCGCGGCTCTTCCTCCGCATCTCGACCGCGGACGCCGTGCGCCGCGCGCGGATCGTGATCGTGCCGAGCGAGAGCACGGCGCGGGACCTCGAGGAGCTGCTTCCGGCCTCCCGGGGGAAGGTGCGCGTCGTGCCGCACGGGATCGCCCCCCTCCCGGAGCCCTCCCCGGATGCCCTCGAGCGCGTGCGCGCGAAGGTGAAGGGGCCCTTCGTCCTCCACGTCGGCACGATCCAGGCGAGGAAGAACGTCGACCTGCTCGTGCGCGCGGTGCGGCTGCTGCGCGCGGCGGGGCTCCCGCACCGCGTCGTGCTCGCGGGCAGGCGCGGCTGGAGGAGCGACGCCGCCTTCGCGGAGATCGCGAGGGACGGCACGGCGCTCTGGCTCGGCGAGGTGCCCGCGGACGACCTCGCGGCGCTCCATGCGCTTGCGGACGCATTCTGCTCGCCGTCGGGCTACGAGGGGTTCGGGTTCACGGTCGCGGAGGCGATGGCCGCGGGCGTGCCGGTGGTGGCGGGCCGCAACTCGTCGCTGCCCGAGGTGGTGGGGGACTCGGGCGTGCTCCTCGACGCGCTCGCGCCCGAGGCGATCGCCACGGGGCTAGGGGCGCTGCTCAGGGACCCTGAGCGGCGCCGCGCGCTCGCCGCGGCGGGCAGGGCGCGCGCGGCGGCGTTCACGTGGGAACGCGCCGCGGAAGCGACCGTCCGCGCGTACCGCGACGCGCTCGCGCGCTGACCGCGGCCGCCGCTACAATCCGGCTGCACGACCATGCGGGTCGCGCTCGAACCGGAGGACCCCATGAGCCCCCGCGCCATCCTCGCTCTCGCCATCCTCCTCGCCGCGCTCCCGGCGCGCGGGCAGGACGAGGCCGTCGACGAGGGCTGGTACGTCATGCGCATGCTCGGGAAGCCCGCGGGCTTCGGGCACGAGACGACGACGCGCACGACCCTCGACGGGCGCACGGCGTTCCTCACGAAGAGCGAGCGCACGATGGCGAAGCGCGGGGGCGGGGAGGTCGTGATCCAGGAGTCGATCACCGAGACATGGGAGGCGGAGGACGGGGAGTTCCTGCGGACGCGCGAGGTCGAGCGTGACGGCGGCCAGGAGGAGCGGCTCTTCGCGGATCGCGTCGGCGGCGAGATCCGCGTGCGGCGGGAGCTGAACGACGGCCGGCGCGAGACCGTGGTGGCGATCCCCGCCGGCACGAAGACGTACGCCGGGCTCGGGGGCCGCGTCCTCGCCCGCCTCGGCCTCGAGGTCGGGAAGAAGCACGCCGTGACGGCGTTCAGCAACGAGTCGGGCGAACTCGCCACCGAGACGGCGCAGGTCGAGGGGCGGCAGCAGGTGGTCTCGCTCGGGAAGACCGTCGACGCGTTCGCCGTCACCTGCACGTCGAGCGAGTTCCCCGGCGTGACGATGACCGTGCTGTGCGACGCGGAGGGGCGTATGCTCCGGATGACCGCGGGGCCGGTCGAGATCGTCCGGGCCACTCGCGCCGAGGCGATGGCCGCGCTCGCGGGCGGCGGGCTCGACGAATCGCTGACGTCGATCCCGCTCGAGGGGGGCGTCGCGGCGTGGGCGACCCTCGACGGGGCGGTCGTCGAGGCGGCGGTCGAGGGCGCGGGAGAGGCGCCGCTGTTCCCCGACGACGAGTACCACGCGGTCACGGGGGTGTCCGGCCGGTTCCGGCTCGATCTGCGTGCGCTGCGCGCCCCGGAGAGCGCGGCCGAACGGCTCCCGATCGAGCCGGGCACGCCGGAGCTCAGGCCCTACCGGGAGCCGGCGCTCCTCGTGCAGAGCGACGCGCCCGAGATCCGGGCCGAGGCGGAGCGGATCCTCGCGGGCGACAAGGATCCCCTCTCCGCCGCGCGGAAGCTCTGCCATGAGGTGTTCGTGAAGCTCAGGAAGGAGAAGGCGGCCGCGTCGACCGCATCGGCGCTCGAGACGCTCCGCGCCGGGGCGGGAGACTGCACCGAGCACGCCGCGCTCTTCTGCGCGCTCGCGCGCGCCGCGGGGCTCCCGGCGCGCGAGGTGTACGGCGTTACGCTGCGCGCGCGGGAGGCCGGCTACCACGCGTGGGCGGAGGCGCTGATCGACGGGCGCTGGGTCCCCGCCGACCCGACGATCGACGCCGTCGGCCTGCCGCCCGCCTACATCCGTCTCGGGACCTCGCTCGGGAACGGGACCGAGGCCTCCGCCGCGCGCTTCCTCCGGCTCGTCGGCCGGACGAGGTTCGCGATCGTGTCGGCGACGCGCGGCGGGACCACGTTCGACCCGCGTGCCGGGGCGACGAGGCAGGAGGGGGACCTCTGGACGGACCTCGCGGGGGACTTCCGCGTGGACCTCTCCGGCGGCTGGCGGTTCGAGTCGGCGAAGCCGCCGAACACGATCTTCCGGTCCGCGTCCGGCGACGCGATCATCGTGACGGTCGCCGACGCGCCGCTCCGGTCGGAGGAGGACTGGGCAGACCTCGAGCGGGGGATCGTGAAGGGCCTCGGGGCGCCGCTGGAGCGCGAGGGCGAAGCGAAGGACGCCCGCACTCCGGTGCGCACGTACAGCTACACGCTCTCGCGCCAAGGGCTGAGGGGCCGCATACGGATGGTGTCCTCGGGACCGATCCTCTATGGCGTCAACGCCATGGCGAAGGACGGAGCGGAGGCCCCGGACCTCGAGAGCGTGCTCGACCGCGTGAAGGTCGGCGGCGCGGGGCGGTAGCCGTCCCTCCCCCGGAGCCCCCTCCCTTCCCGTCTCGGGGAGGTCCCGGCTCAAGGGCTCCCCGCGAGGGGACCGATCTAACCATCGTCGCAAGTCCCGTCCCGACAAGGCCATGCGAGCGTCGATCGTCATCTGCACCTGGAAGCGAAAGGGCCCCCTGGAGCGCTGCCTGCTTGCGCTTCGAGACCTCGGCTTCGGCCCCTCTGCGCAGGTCGCGATCGTCACCGTCCACCCGCCCGGGAACGAGGAGTCGGAAGCCGCGGCGGCGAGGATCTTCCCCGAGGGCCTCGTCGTGCGGACGGAAGTCGCCAACCTGTCCTTGCAGCGCAACCGCGGAGCGGAGGCTGCCCCGAGCGACGTGATCGTCTACCTCGACGACGACGCCTGGCCGACGGAGGGATGGCTCGGCAGGATCCTCCGGCCCTTCGCGGATCCCGCCGTCGCTGCGGTCGGGGGGCCGGTCGTGGACCCGTCCGGGCGGCTCATGCGCGGTGCCGTCGGCGTGACGAGCTTCGGGCGCACCTACCCGGTCGAGGATCCTTCGACCTGCGAGACCCTCGCGCTCTCGGGCGGCAACCTCGCCGTGCGCCGCGTCGCGCTCGAGGACGTCGGGGGCTTCGACGAGAACTACCGCTACCACCTCGACGAGACCGACCTCTGCATCCGCCTCGCGCGGGCGGGCAAACGCCTCGTCTACTGCGAGGACGCGGCCATCTTCCACGAGAGCGCGCCGGGCCCCCACCGGCGGACGGCCTACGACCGCGACTGGCACAGCGTGGCGAAGAACCAGGTCTACTTCGCCTTCCGCCACGTCCGCCGGGCGCGGCTGCTGCTCGCGATCGTCCCGTGGGCGCTGCAGGTCCCGAAGCTGCTGCGCTTCCTCGTATGGTGGGCGACGGGCCGGCTCGGCGCGCGCGCGGCGCTCTCGTGCGCCTCCCGCCTCGTCAAGGGGACGCTCGCGGGCTACCGGAAGGGCCTCGCGAGGAAGCCCCGCCTCCCGCTCCGGGCGGCGGAGACGGGGTGCCGGGCGCGCGTGTGAGCGGCCCTCCATCCCGGAGCGCCTCTGCTAGGATTCGCCGCGGATTCATGGGACACGCCCGATGAGCCCGCGCGGGAGAGGCGTCCGCGCCGACCGCCGCGAGCGCGAGGAGGCGCGCGAGGCGATCGAGCGCGAGTACCGGGACCTCCTCGAGCACGACGACTCGCTCGCGACGCTCGTCACGGGCGAGGAGGCGGCGCGCGAGCCCTTCCACCGCTGGCTCCCGTACCGCCAGAAGTTCTCGCCCGGCCTCGTCCGCCGCTTCCTCAAGGGAGTGAAGGGCATCGTCCTCGATCCCTTCGGCGGCTCCGGCACCACCGCGATCGCGGCCGCGCAGGCGGGCGTGCGCGCGGTCTCCGTCGAGGCCGTGCCCGTCCTCGCGTTCCTCACGAGGGCGCGATTCCGCCCCTCGCCGCGCGCCGACGCGATCCTCGTCGCCGCGGGCGCGCAGGCGGGGTGGCTCGAGGCCGACCGCGCGCGGCCGCTGCCCCCGCTCGGCAGCGCCATCGTCGGCGACGCGCGGCGGCTCCCGTTCCGCGACCATGTCTTCGGCGGGATCGTGACGTCTCCGCCGTACCTGTCGCGCTACGACTACGTGGGACAGGCGGCGCCGCTGTCGAGGCTCTTCGATCCCGACCGCGCCGCGCGCAGGGACGCGCAGGTAAGGGCCGCCGTCGGCCGCCGGACGAGGCGGAGCGAGGAGCCGCTCCCCGCGGCCGCGGAGGAGGCGGCGGAGGGGCTCTATGCGAAGGGGGTCCGGGGGACCGCAGCGCTCGTGCGCGCCTACTTCGCCGACCTCGACGCGTTCCTCGGCGAGGCGCGCCGCGTGCTGCGGAAGGCGGCGCCGCTCTGGCTCGTGATCGGCGGCGCGGACCTCGACCGCGAGTACGTCCCCGCCGACCTCATCGCCGCCGAGCAGGCGCTGCGCCGCGGCTTCCTCCTCGACGGCATCAGCGTGGCGCGCCGGCTGCGCGAGGCCGGGCGGTTCCTCGGGGGCCTCCGCGACGTGGCCCCGCGGGAGTCGGTGCTGCGGCTCCGGGCGTGAGTCTCGCCGTAGAATCCCGGCCATGAGCGCGAAAGGTCCCCTTCTCCCGCGCGACACGCCCGCGCCGTGGCGCAGGTGGGGCGCGGACCTCGACGCCCAGTCCGTCGAGCAGATCGAGAACGCCTGCCGCCTGCCCGTGTCCGTGCGCGCGGCGCTGATGCCCGACGCGCACGTCGGCTACGGGCTCCCGATCGGCGGCGTGCTCGCCACGGACAACGCCGTGATCCCGTACGCGGTCGGGGTCGACATCGCCTGCCGCATGAAGATGACCGTCCTCGACATCCCGCGGAAGGACCTCGAGAGCCGGCAGGACCGGCTGCGGCGCGCCATCGAGGAGGAGACGCGGTTCGGCGTCGGCGCGAGCTTCAAGCGGCGCCGCGAACACGAGGTCATGGACCGCGACTGGTCCCTCAGTCCGGTCACGAAGGCGAACCGGGACAAGGCGTGGTCGCAGCTCGGCACGAGCGGCAGCGGCAACCACTTCGTCGAGTTCGGCACGTACGCCGCGCGCGACGGGACGGCCGGGCTGCCGCCCGGCGAGTATGTCGCGCTGCTCAGCCACTCGGGCAGCCGCGGCACGGGCGCCGCCGTGTGCGACCACTACAGCAGGCTCGCGGCGAAGCGGCGCCCGGAGCTGCCGCGCGAGCTGCAGCGGCTCGCGTGGCTCGACCTCGACTCCGCCGAGGGGCAGGAGTACTGGCACGCGATGAGCCTGATGGGGGAGTATGCGGCCGCGAACCACGCGTGCATCCACCGGCACATCGCGGCGCACCTGGGCGTCGACGTGCTCCTCGACCTCGAGAACCACCACAACTTCGCGTGGAGGGAGACCCACGTCATCGACGGCCGCGAGCGCGAGGTCGTCGTGCACAGGAAGGGCGCGACCCCGGCGGGCGCGGGCGTGCTCGGGATCATCCCCGGCTCGATGGCCGCGCCGGGGTTCGTGGTGCGCGGGAAGGGCAACGCCGAGTCCCTGAACAGCGCCGCGCACGGCGCGGGCCGCGTGATGAGCCGCACGCAGGCGGCGAAGTCGTTCCGCTGGGAGCAGGCGAAGCGGGTCCTCGAGGAGCGCGGCGTGACGCTCATCTCCGCGGGCATCGACGAGGTGCCGATGGTCTACAAGGACATCCACCAGGTGATGGCCGCGCAGTCCGAACTCGTGGAGATCGTCGGCGAGTTCCGCCCGCGGCTCGTGAAGATGGCGCCCTCCGGCG
Source organism: Planctomycetota bacterium (assembly GCA_023150495.1). GTDB lineage: Bacteria > Planctomycetota > PLA2 > PLA2 > PLA2 > PLA2. Next base: position 6,078 of record JAKLKT010000112.1, on the reverse strand, counting down.
AGCGGCCGGAGGACTGATCCCCCCCGGCCCCCCCCGGTTCCCTACGCCCGGGCGGGCGCGGGCTCGCGGCGGAAGCGCGCGATCGCGACGGAGCCGGCGAGGCCCGACCCCATCAGCACGGCGGCGATCCACGGCTCGAGGCCGCCGCTCGCGCGCAGCACCGCGAGGCTCACGGTGATCGCGGTCCACATGAGCACGGCGGAGACGATCCTCGCCCGCGGCGACAGCGGCTCCTCGCCCCTGACGATCCGCACGTAGGGCTGGAGCACGCGCAGCTTGAACAGCCGCTCCTCGAGCCACGGGCAGCTCCTCGCGAAGCACCACGACGCGAGGATCAGGAAGATCGTCGTCGGCAGCCCGGGCAGGAACGCGCCGAGGACCCCGAGGCCGACGCACACGAGGCCGAGCAGCGCGAAGAGGTAGCGGGTCGCGCGAGCCATCTCCGGGACGATGATAAGGGGCTCCGCCATCTGTGGGGGGCTCCCGCGGGCAGGTGGGGGCGGCGTCCCGTAGGATGGTCCTCTTGAGGGTCCGGCTGAACTCCAGGAGGCCCGGCGAGCGGTGCGACCACTGCGGCGTGCACCCCGAGGCGTGCATCTGCGCCCTCTCCCCGGACCTCGAGACGGCGACGCGGGTCGTGATCCTCATGCACTGCCGCGAGAAGCGGCTCAGCACGGGCACCGCGCGGCTCGCCCGGAGGGCGCTGCGCCGCTGCGAGATCCGCATCCGCGGCGAGAAGGGCGTGCCGACCGACGTCACGGACATCCTCGAGTCCGGGCGGCGCGTCCTCGTGCTCTTCCCGACGGAGGACGCCCGCCCGCTCGCGCCCGCCCTGCTCGCGGAGCTCCCGGGCCCCTACACGCTCGTCGTGCCCGACGGCAGCTGGCGGCAGGCGTCGCGGTGCGCGCGCCGGATCCCGGAGCTCCGGAGCCTGCCGCGCGTGAAGCTGCCCCCCGGGCCCCCCTCGGAGTACCGGCTCCGCGTCCAGCCCACGCTCGCGTCGGTGTGCACCTTCGAGGCGATCGCCCGCGCCCTGGGCGTGATCGAGGGCGGCGGGGTGCGGGAGAAGCTCGAAGCGTTCCTCCGGCTGAAGGTGGACGCGACGCGGCGACGGCGCGGCGATGGGCCCGGCGCGCGACGGCTAGGATGACCCGGTACCCTTCGGCGTGGCCCTCGTCGACGTGCCGATCCCCGAGCCTCGCGCGGCGGCGCTGCCGCCCGCCGTGCTGTCGCTGATCGAGGAGGCCGAACGGCGCGTCCCGGCCATCCTCGGGAGGCGCACCGCGCCCGGGTTCGTCTGCAGCGAGTTCGAGCCGGTCGGCCGGGCGCTCCAGGGGATCGTGGATGGCGATCTCGCGACGGGGGACGCCTGCTGCGAGTGGGGAAGCGGGCTCGGCGTCGTCGCGCTCATGGCGGCCTTCCTCGGATTCGATTCCTGCGGCATCGAGATCGACGGCGACCTCGTCGACGAGGCGAACGCGCTCGCCGAGGATCTCGGGCTCGACGTCGAGTTCGTCTGCGGGACCTGACGGACGTGCCGCAGGAGTTCGGCTGGCTCTCCGCCGGCGGCGCCTGCGGGCACGAGCTGCTCGGCGCCGCCCCGCAGGACTTCGACCTCGTCTTCGCCTACCCCTGGCCCGGCGAGGAGGAGGTGATCGAGGGCCTGTTCGAGCGCTACGCGGGCGACTCGGCGCTGCTGCTGACCTTCCACGGCCTCGACGGCCTCCGCCTGCGCCGCAAGGTCCGCTGACGGAGCGCCGTCACTCGCCGACGAGCGGGAACAGCGCGACGTAGGAGACGCCGTCCTCCTCGTTGACCATGCCGCCGACGCCGATGCCGATGTACTTCTCGAGCACCTCCTTCGGCGGGAAGAGGGAGAAGTCCACGGAGGCCGCGAGCTCCGGCTCCTCGTTCCCGGCGAGGGCCATGACCGACGCGAGCGACGACGATGCCTCGGAGAGCGACTTCGGCAGATCCTCGGCCGAGACGATGAACCGCTGCGCCGGCAGGGCGGACAGCGCCTTCCGGACATCCTCGCGGTCCGAGAAGCCCGGCGCCTCCTTGCCGTAGCGGGTGATCACGTCCTTCACGAGATCCGTCTCCATCGAGAAGAGCACGCGGTCCGGCAGCACCGCGAACGTCGGCATGACGCCGAACATCGTCGGGACCTTGCGCACCTTGACGCCCAGGTACTCCTGGGTCACCGGCGCGAGCCCGAACGCCGTCAGCAGCTTCTCGAGGGCGCCCTCGAACCGCTCGCGGTCCCTGATCTCGACCGACATCACGAAGCGCGACATGCCCATCGAGAGCATGGCGGCCGCCTCGTCCTCCTCCGTTTTCGTGCGGTCGGGCGCGAGCGTGTGGTAGGCGATCGCGCTCCCGAGCGTCCCGATGATGTCGGCCTGGATGTCCACGCCCATCTGCTCCTTCAGAGCCGCGAGCTGGGCGTCCATCATCCCGCTCATGCCCTCCTGGATCCGGTCCATGACCTTCCGCGTCTCTTCCCAGAGCGCGGGCACGTCCAGCGTCCACGCCCCGGCCGTGAGCGCGTCGGCCGGCACGTAGCGGGGCGGGACGAGTGCCGAGTTCCTCCCGTCGAGCAGCTTCAGGATGCCCGTCTTCTCGCCCTTCACCGGGAGGAACATCCGCATCGCGAGCGCGCCGGGCTCGATCGCGAACTCCATGGCGAACCCCTCGATCGCCGTGATCCCGAGGGCGCGGAGGATCCGCATCGTCTCCTCGTCGAGCTCGCCCGCGCCCTGAAGGCCCGCGAAGAGGTTCGCCCCGTCGACGTAGAGGAGGGCGTCCGGGGCGCGGGAGCCGAGCCGGGCCCGCGCGCGCCGGTAGGTCTCGCGCGATGCGAGCGTCCCCTCGCCGCCGCGCTCCCGCCTCGCGAGGACGTCCTTGAGCGTCTCGACGTCCTCCGCGAGCGCGAACAGCTTGCCGTCGAGGAGCCACGCGTTGTCCAGCTGCCCGTCGCTGTCCGTGTACGTGACGATCTTCACGGCGCGGAACTCCTCCTCGTCCCGGCGGCCGCCCTCCTCGTCGACGAGCCGCTTCTCGATCTTCGCCACGAGCTCCTTGAGCTTGTCGCCGTTCTCTCCGATGTCCGCGAGCAGGAGCGGCTTCGGCTCGTCCGCGCCCTCCGGCCACACGCCCGCGAGGATCGCCTGCCCGGAAAGGATCCCGAGCACATCCTCCGGGGTGAAGACGTCCTCCTTCGCGATCTTCTCCATCCACGTCTTCCAGGCCGCGCGCGGCTTCTCGAGGAACGCGTTCATCGACTCGTCCTTCCAGAGCGCGGCGAGGCGGCTCTCGTCCCACCGCTGCTTCGTCCGCCCCGCGTCCTCGATGCTCACGTAGAAGACGGTCGAGTCGGGGACGAGCGTGTCGAAGGACTGGGCGGCGGCCGCGGCCGCGAGGAAGAGGGCGCAGAGGAGCGTGCGCATGGGAGTGTCCTTTGTGCTGGAAGAAGGGGGGGCCGGGGGGCGCGATTCGGCCTGCCGGCGACGAGGAAAAGGTCATGCCGCTCAGCGAGCGGTGGCCCACAGGGTACCGCACCCCCCCGACGCGCGCCCGTCGCCGCCGCGAGGCCGCGCGCGTGCGGCCGAAGCCGAGTCGTCGAGCCGCGAGCGGCGCCCGAGACAGGCGGACCGTCACCGGGGGCCGCCCGCCGCTCGTCGGGCTAGCCCTTCTTCGGAGGCGGCGGCAGGTAGGTGTACCCGGTGTTGGGGTTGTCCTTGTCGTAGGCGAAGGCGTCGCGGTCGCGGAGGAACCGCTTCACGCGGTCGACCGGGATCGCGAAGTTCAGCCCCTCGCTGAAGATGAGCTTCAGGTCGACCACCCCGATCACCTCGCCCTTCAGGTTGAAGAGCGGCCCGCCGGAGTTCCCGGGATTGACCGCGGCGGTGATCTGGAGATGCGTGCGGCCGTCCATGACCCGGTTGAGCGTCGACACGATGCCCTCGGACACCGTGCGCTCGAGGCCGTGCGGGTTGCCGATCGCGTAGCAGGACTGCCCGGCGCGCACCTCGTCGGAGTCGCCGAGGTAGGTGATCGGGAGGTCCGTCTCCCCCTCGAGCTTCAGGAGCGCGAGGTCCTCGTAGGCGTTGGTCGCCACGATCCTCACCTTCTCGACGATCCGCTTGTTCAGCGTCCCGTCCTTGCCCTTCTCGAAGAGGACGACCGAGATCTTCGTCTCGCCCTGGATCACGTGGTCGTTCGTGATGACGTAGCCGTCGGGCGAGATGATGAAGCCGGAGCCGAGGCCGTGCGGCTGTCGCACCATGACGACCGCGGCGGCGGTCCGCTCGACGTTCGCCTTGACCGAGGCCTCCGGGCGGTCGATCGCGGACCAGATCTGGTCCTCCGCCTTGGTCGCCTTCTCCGGCGCCGCCTCCCCCGGAGCCCCCTCCGCCTCGCGCGCGAGGACCGACTTCTTCGGAAGCTCGAGCACGGTCTGCCCGAGATCGACGAAGTAGGAGTCCGCGGTCTCCTTGAGCAGCGGGCCCTTGACCTCGCGGCCGTCCGTCAGCTTGAAGACGTCGGCGCGGAGCAGGCCCGGGAGGATGAGGAGCGCGAGGAGAAGACGCATGGACCGGATTCTAACCGGTCGGATACCATCACGGAATGATGGGGTTCCCTCGCTCCCTCCCCTTCCTCCTCCTCTTTGCAAGTGTCTCCGCCGCCCAGGAGTACGGCTTCCGCGGCATGGAGATCTACAAGCTCGACGAGAAGACCCACCAGCTGACGCCCTGCGACATCGACAGGGACGGGCTCACGGACCTCGTCGTCGCCAACAACGACAAGGCGAAGATCGAGGTGCTGCTGCGCCGCCGCGAGAAGGTGCCGCCGAAGGAGATGAAGGGCGCGAAGCTGCCGAACGACCTCCAGGACGACCAGTACTTCGAGAAGAAGGAGATCCTGACGGAGAAGCAGGTGATGTCGCTCGCGGTCGCGGACCTCGACGGGGACGGGAACCTCGACGTCGCCTACTACGGCAAGCCCGAGGAGCTGGTCGTCGCCTTCGGCGACGGCAAGGGCGGCTTCCCGCGCTCGAAGCGCTGGCCGATCGACGACGGCTCGGACGTGGACGCGGGCGACCTCGACGGGGACGGCCGCGCGGACCTCGTGCTGCTCGAGGCGACGGCGACCGCGATCTTCCTCCAGTCGGCGGACGGCACGCTGCGCGAGCCGGTCAAGCTGCCGCACTCGGAGAAGGGCGGCGACGACGTCCGCATCGTCGATCTCGACGGGGACGGCCGGAAGGACCTCGCGCTGATCGACGCCGGCTCGCCGCGCTCCGTGCGCGCGCGGTTCCAGCGCGCCGACGGCTCGCTCGGGCCGGAGGTCGCGTTCGAGACGACGCCGTGGCGCGCGATCGACTTCATCGACATCGACGCGTCGCCCGGCCTCGAGACGGTCGTCGTCCAGCGCAACTCGGGCGTGCTGCGCGTGCTGCGCCTCGCCGTGGACCGCGAGCGCGCGCTGCTCGGGACGGTCGAGACGTACGCGTTCGAGGCGGGCGGCGGCGGCAAGGCCCGGTCGCTCGCCCTCGGGGATGTCGACGGCGACACGCGGCTCGACGTGGTCGTGACGGAGCCGGGCTCGGCGCAGGTGGCGGTCTACCTGCAGGAGAAGGGAGGGGGTCTCGGGGGCCGTCGCCTCTTCCCCTCGCTCTCGGCCAGCGACGCGGTGCGCGTCGCGGATCTCGACGGCGACGGGCGCGGCGAGGTGCTCGTGCTGTCGAGCGCGGAGAAGTCCCTCGGCGCGAGCCGCTTCGGGGCGGAGGGGCGGCTGCCGTTCCCGGCGCTGCTGGAGGTGGCCGGCGTGCCGAAGGCGTTCGACGCCGCGGACCTCGACGGCGACGGGAAGTGCGATGTCGTCGTGGTCGCCGAGGGACCGGACGACAAGAAGCTCCGCGCGCAGGTCTGGCTGCAGAGGGAGGCGACGGAGGGAGCCGCGGCGCACCCCTTCGGCGCGCTCGTGCTCACGCAGGTCATCCAGCTCGAGTCCCTGAAGCAGGCGCCGGAGGACCTGCTGATCATGGACATCGACCAGGACGGCAAGAAGGACCTG
>JAKLKT010000111.1 GCA_023150495.1 Planctomycetota bacterium | reverse complement strand
GCCGGGTGGCCGCGCGGCAGCAGCAGGCGCCGTAGCCGACTCGCGGAGCCCCGGGCCGGCGCGGCTGCCCCGGGGCAGCGCGCCGCGCGCTTTGGTCCTGCCGCCGCGGGCCCCACGGGCGTAGTTCATGAGTGTGCGCAGTCCCGCGCGCACGGCAGGAGACCCGTCATGGACGCAGGTCCGACCCCTCCCTCCGCCGAGTTCGTCGACGTGGGGCCTCCCCTCTCGCCCGCCGAGGCGGGCATGCTCGAGTTCGAACTCGAGAAGCGCGGCGTCGTCACGCGGCTCCGCTTCTGCGAGCGCGCCGAGGAGGGCGACCGGCAGGCGGTCCAGGTGGCAACGCCCGATCTCGCCGCGGCCCTCGTGGTGCGCGGGGAGGTCCTCCCTCCCGAGGCGGCCCCCGAAGCCCCCCCCGCATCGCGGTCCCACCGGTTCCGCAACGCCGCGATCGCGGGCCTGCTCGGCCTCGTCGCGGCGGGGCGCGTCGCGCGCATCGTCGCCATCCCCAAGGGCGGATCGACCGCGCTGGTCATGCTCGGCGTCGCGGCGGCGGTCGCCGCGGCGGCCTTCGGGCTGACGAGGGAGTAGGCCCTTCGCCGCGCGGGCCGGCTACATCATCACGCTGGTGAGCACGCGACGGAGGTTGCCGCCGCACACCTTCGCGACGTCGGCCTCGGGGAGCCCGTCCTTCCGCAGCGCCGCCGCGAACTTCGGCAGGTCGGCCGCCGTGCGGATCCCCGCCGGCAGCTGGTCGCGGCCGAAGCCGCCGTCGAAGTCGGAGCCGATGCCGACGCCCGAGACGCCGCACACCTCGATCATGTGGCGCAGGTGGCGCATCGCGTCGTCGAACGTCGCCTTGCCGCCGGTCAGGAACTTCTCGTAGAGGACGAGCGCCACGACGCCCCCGCGCTGCGCGATCGCGCGCATGTGCGCGTCGGTGAGGTTCCGCGCGTGCGCGTGGACGGCGTCCGCGCCGACGTGGCTCGCGATCACCGGGCCCCTCGCGGCGCCGAGCAGGTCGTCCACGCTCCGGCGCGAGAGGTGCGACACGTCGTGCGCCATGTTGAGCCGGTCCGCCTCGCGCACGAGCGCGATCCCGTCCGGCGTGAGGCCGCCCTCGGCCTCGCAGCCCGCCCCCCAGCGGTTGCGCGGGTTCCACGTGAGGCCGAGGACGCGGACGCCCTTCCGGTGGAAGTCGGGGAGCGCGGCCACGTCGCCGACCGCGTCGCACCCCTCGAGGAGGCCGACGAGGCACACGCGCTCGCCGGGCGACGCGCTGCCGATGTCCATCACGTCCGCCGGCCAAACCACCCGGCCGCCGCTCCGCCCGGGCAGCGCCTCGTAGTAGGCGAGCTGCCGCTGCGCGACCTCGGCGTGCGTCTCGTCCTCCTCGTGCTCGCCGGAGAAGATCGTCGCGCAGGCGAGCGTCACGCCGCCCCTCAAGAGCTCCGGGAGGCCGAGCGCGGAGTCCGGATGGCCGGCCACGAAGTCGCGCCCGTGCTTGAGGCTCGACCAGGCGATATCCAAGTGCGCGTCGGCGAAGGCGAGCATCGGTCGGGGGGGCGTAAGTTGAGGCGGGACGGTAAGTTACCGCCCGCGGTGCTCCCGCGCAAGGAGGCGAACCGGGGGGGGCTCCGGGGGACGCGTGCCGTGGCGATCCCGCGGCGGGCTTGCCTGCGGAAGCTCCGCAAAGCGGCGCGAAGGCGGGTTGGTACAGTGCCGGCATGCGCGGCGCTCTCCCCGTCCTGCCCGAAGAGGTCGCCGCCGCCCACCAGCGCCTCTACGGCGTCTGCCACCGGACGCTCATGTTCACCTGCTCGGCGCTGGACCGGGAGGCGGGCTGCCGGGTCCTGCTCAAGGGGGAGAACTTCCAGCGCGTCGGGGCCTTCAAGCTCCGCGGCGCCTACAACTTCCTCGCACAGATGAAGCCCGCGGAGCGCGCGAGGGGCGTCGTCGCGGCTTCGAGCGGCAACCACGGGCAGGGTGTCGCGCGCGCGGCGCGGCTGCTCGGCTGCCCCGCGACGATCATCGTGCCCGAGGACGTCGTGCCGGCGAAACGCGAGGCGATCGAGCGCGACGACGCGAAGGTCGTCGTCTGCGGGCGCACGAGCACGGAGCGGCTGGCGGAGGCGGACCGTATCGCGAAGGAGACGGGCGCGACCTTCGTCCACGCCTTCGATCACCCGTGGATCGTGGCCGGACAGGGCACGACCGCGAAGGAGATGCTCGAGGACGCGCCGCATCTCGACGCGATCCTCGTCCCGGTGGGCGGGGGCGGCCTCGCCGCCGGCGTCGCGGTCTGGGCGAAGGCGCGGAACCCGCGGATCAAGGTCTTCGGCGTCGAGCCGGAGACCGCCGCGAGCATGCGCGACTCGCTCAAGGCGGGGCGGCCGGTGACGATCCCGCCCTCCGACTCGATCGCGGACGGCCTCCGCCCCCTCTCCCCCGGCCGCATCCCGTTCCAGATCTGCGCGGCGCTGCTCGACGGCGTCTTCACCGTGAGCGACGCGGAGATCGCAGAGGGGGTCCGTTTCCTGCTCGCCCGCGCGAAGGTCCTCGTGGAGCCTTCCGGCGCCGCGGCGCTCGCGGCGATGCTCCACCGGAAGTACCTGGACCCCCCCGGGACGGTGGGCGTGATCCTCACCGGCGGCAACGCCGACTTCGACGTCCTCGCGCGTATCCTGAGGCGGGAGATCTGATGCCCGCGCACGACGCCGGAACGATGGTGAACCGCGAGGCGCTCGAGGAGCGCGAGCTGCGCGAGCTCGCCCCCTACGCCATGAAGGCGCGGTCCTCCCGCGGCCGGCAGCACGAGGAGGCGGAGCACGCCTACCGCACCGCCTACCAGCGCGACCGCGACCGGATCATCCACTCCGGCGCCTTCCGGCGGCTCGAGTACAAGACGCAGGTCTTCGTCAACACCTTCGGCGACTACTACCGGACGCGCCTCACCCACACGATGGAGGTGGCGCAGATCGCGCGGACGGTGGCGCGCGCTCTCAGCCTCAACGAGGACCTGACGGAGGCGGTCGCGCTCGCGCACGACATCGGCCACGGCCCGTTCGGCCACACCGGCGAGGACGCGCTCGCGGAGCTGATGCGCGAGCACGGCGGATTCGAGCACAACCGGCAGGCGCTGCGCATCGTGGACGTGATCGAGCGCAAGTACCCGGGGTTCCCCGGCCTGAACCTCACCGCCGAGGTGCGGGAGTCCCTCCTGAAACACGGCGAGCGGCAGCTCTGCCTCGAGGCGCAGGTCGTCGACGCCGCGGACCGGATCGCCTACAACACGCACGACGTCGACGACGGGCTCACGTCGGGGATCCTCGACGAGGCAGCGCTGTCGGAAGTCGCGCTCTGGCGCGACGCGCTCGACGACGTGACCCGGCGATTCCCGGGCCTCGACCCGGCGCGGCGCCGGTACCACGTCGTCCGCTCGCTCATCGACCGCGCGGTGACGGACCTCCTCGACCGGTCGCGGGAGCGCCTCCTCGAGATGTCCCCCAAGGACCCCCTCGACGCCCAGCGCGGGGAGCGCCTCGTCGCGCCGTCGCACGCGATGGAGCGCCGGCAGATGGAGCTCTCCCGCTTCCTCTCCCGCCACTTCTACAACGACTACCGCGTGCGGCGCATGCGGCGGAAGGCGTCCGGGTTCATCCGGGAGATGTTCCTCGCGCTCTCCTCCGACACGGGGCTGCTCCCCCCCGCCGCGCAGGAGTGGGCGAAGGAACACGGGGCGCAGCGCGGCGTTTGCGACTACATCGCGGGCATGACCGACCGCGAGGCGGTCCAGGAGTACCGCCGCCTCTTCCACGCCGACGCGGGCACGGGACCGGAGTGACGATGGGACGCGCCGGGATCGCGTTCCTCGCGATCGCCGCCGCGGTCGCGCGCGCGGAGACGACGGAGGAGATCCTCTTCCGCGCCCGCCAGGCGCAGCTCGTGCTCGGCGACCTCGACCTCGCGGTGCGCCTCTACCGGCAGGCGCTCGAGGACGGGACGCTCGCCCCGGCCGCGCGGGCGGAGACGCACCTCCGGCTCGCGCTCTGCTACAAGGACCTCGAGGACTGGGCACGCGCCGACCTGCACCTCGCGCCCGCGAACTACGCGGGGGAGAGCGTCCCCGCGGAGGTCCGGAAGCTCGCGGACGAGGCGCGGCTCCACGTGCAGGCGAAGACGCCGAAGCCGGCGCCCGAGCCCGTGGCCCCGCGGCGCGACCCGGCCGAGCGCATCGAGGCGGAACTGCGCGCGGCCCGGGGCTTCCTCGAGAGCGGGGAGGCGTGGCGGGCGCTCCTCCACGCGAAGAACGTCCTCGACCTCGATCCCTCGAACGCGACCGCGAAGGAGATCGACGCGGAGGCGGAGCGGCGGCTCTCGGACGCGGCCGGTTTCATCCGCGACCCGTTGCGGTTCGTGCGGAAGTGGACGGAGACGCGCATCACGCAGGTGGCCGCGCGCGCGCAGACCTCGCTCGCGAAGGGGGTCGCGCACGCCGAAGCGAAGCGGTGGAACCTCGCCGAGGCGGCGTTCCGCGAGGCCGTCGCGGAGATCGATGCCTGCGAGTTCGGAAGCGACTCCGACCGGCTGCGGGATCTCCGCGCCTACGTCGTCGCCCGTTGGGACGCGGCCCACCGGGCGGCGTACGGGAGGCCGGTCGACGCCGCCTCGGTCGCGCCGCCGGAGCGTCCCGCCACGCCCCTCGGCGACTACCTGAACCAGCTCCAGAAGCTCCTCGACCTCGTCTCCTCCGGCGAACACGAGTACCGCCTGCTGCCCGTTCAGCCGCCGCGCCCCGCGCCCGGCGGGAGCTGGCAGCGCACGCCCGAGGCGATGAGCCTCTTCCGCGACCTGCCGTCGGCATGGTCGCCCGCGCTCTTCGCGCGTCTCTACCTCCCCCTCCGCGTGGCCCCCGACTCCTGGGCGGAGCGCGACAACTTCCTCGAGCCCGTGGGCGACATGCTGGTCGCACGCCACCGGCCGGAGGTGCTCGATGCGCTCCTCGACGAGGTGAAGCGGATGGAGCAGCCGGCCCCCCCGACGCTGCCGGGGCGCTTCCTGCTCGTGCCGGTGAAGGCCGACGCGCTCGCGCGGCTCGAGGCGCAGTTCGGGAAGTTCGAGGTCTCCCGCCGCGGCCCCGATCCGGTCTTCTACCGCATCGTCCCCGCCCGCCACGGCGTCGAGCACATCTGCAGCTTCCTCCGCGACCTCGGCGCCGAGGTGCGGCCGGCGCACGACACCTACGGGGCCGAGCTCCGGAACGGCGCGCCGCAGACGCTCTTCGCGGCGGCGCCGCTCTCCCGCGCGGTTGCCTACCGCGAGACGCGCGCGCCCACCGCCTACTTCGGCCTCCTCCTCGACGTCTACCCGCTCCGGGACCGGACGGGCCGCACGGCCACCGGCCTCCGGCTCGTCGCGAAGACCCCCGTGCCCCCGCTCTTCCCCGACATCCCCCGTTTCCTGACGCAGGAGGCGGAGCTCTTCGCGGACATCCCGCCCGGCGCGACGCTCGTCGCCGCGGGCCTCCTCGACCCGTTCGCGTCGGCCCAAGGGGGCGCGGGGGAGCTCGTCCTGCTCTGGCACAACGCGGCGGCGGACGATCCCGAGGCGCGCCCCGCGGACGCCTTCCCCGCGGGGGAGGTCTCGCTGCGCGAGCTCCTGCTCCGCCAGCGCGACTTCCCGGGGCCGCTCGCGGATCCCTCCGCGGGGTTCGTCGCGCCCGAGGCGCTCGGGGTCCTGAAGGATCGGGCCCGCTTCCTCGAGCGGCTCCTCCGCGAGGCGCTCGGCACCGAGGAGGCCACGGTCGACGTGGCCGAGGCCGTGCTCCGGGTGCCGCCGGCGCGGCTCGAGGACGCGGAGCAGGTGGTGGAGGCCATGAAGCGGGAGAGCGCGCGCTCGTACGTCATCGAGGTGCACACGCGCGCCGTGCGCTCGCCGGTCCTCGCGCGCTGGCTCTCGCGGGAGGAGCTCGCGCTGCAGCCTCTCGAAGGGGCGGAGTACGCGCTTGCGGACACGGCCGAGCTCCCGCAGCTGCTCCGGCGACTCGATCCCGCGGAGCCCGCGGACGCGTTCGCGCCGACCGACGACTGGCCGAAGCCGACCGCCCTCGGTCTCCAGGCGAGACACGTCCTCTCCTCGCGCGCCCGGACGTCGCCGGTCTACGGCTCCGAGGAGGACCTCGCGACCGGGGAGACGCGCACGGTCACGGAGGGCCTCCGGGTGACGCTCCGCCCCTACACCTCGCGCGGGAACACGCTGCGGGTGGAGGTCGACGCGGAAACCTGCGCGCTCGAGGCGGACGAAGAGGAGCGGGCCCTCGCGATCGCGATCCCCTCCCATCGGACCCGGTTCTCGGGGAGCCGGGTCCGGGGGATCCTGGACCTGGGCAATCCCGACTCCCCCCGGAGCGCGGTGCTGTGCCGGATTCCCCATCCGACCGAGAGCCGGCCCGACCGGCTGGTGGAGATGGTGATCGCGATCACCGTGCGCCGGGTGCCGTAACGCATCCGCCTCTTGACGCCCGCGCGAAACTCTGGGAATCTCATTGGTCGTCGCGAGGGCGGAAGCCCTCCGAGGGAATCGGCGAGAAAACTGAAAACCTGCCCGGGGCTCTTCGTACCACCTCTAATCATTCCCTTTTCCCCTTTTCCAATTCCATTCCACGGGGAGTCCCCGGGCCTTTCCCTCCCCTGATCCCGACGACGCGGCTGGAGCCGCTCGGCTCACCGCCATCTCGCCGCGCCCCTTGCCGGGGCCGATCGCGCGGCGACCCCGCGCGGACACGCGACGCTACGGAAGCGTCGCGATCCAGGCGCGCGCTTCCTCGATCGTGAGGAGCCGCCTCTTGGCGGCGAGCGAGAGGACATGCTGCGCGTGGACGCCGGCCTTCGGATCGCGCTCCCAGAGGCGCACCAGGGCCTCCGCGCCGCTGCGCGACAGGTGCCGCGCCAGCGCGTACTGCGCGCGCAGCCGGACCGAGCGGTCGGCCTTCGGGGCGGCGAGGATCTCGAGAAGCTGGGCCTCGGCCTCCGCGAGGTCGCTCGCGCCGAAGACGGTGACGAGGACGAGCGCCTGCTCCTTGTCCGCCACGTCGAGGGCGCGTCGCATCCCTGCGATGGCCGCGGCGGCATCCTCGCCCTTCCTGCCCTTGAGCAGCGTGACGCAGTCGTCCACGAGCCTCCGTCGCAGCTCGCGCAGGAAGCCGATCGTGCGGTCGATCTGCTCGATCTCCTTCATGCGCCGCTCGTTCTGCCGCTCGCGAAGCGACTGCTCGCTCTTGCGCTGCTCGATCGCGGGGCCCACCGTGCGGTCGCCCGCCTTCTCCTTGAGATCGAGCTGCGACAGCTCGCGCGAAACGGCCTCCAGGCGATCCACGGTCTCGCCAATCTCCTTCTGGATCCGGCGCACGTCCTCGAGGAGCCGGCGCTCGCTCGTGATCGTCTCGAGCACGTAGGCCGCGACCGGCGCGACCGCGCGCACGTCGCCCGTCGCGACGAGCGCCTCGACCGCGGGGTAGACCTTCGCCTGGCCCCCGGGCTCGAGCGTGAACGCGCGGGCCTCTTCGAATGCCTGCAGTCGCAGGGGGAACGCGTCGTCGGCGAGGGCGACGGACGCGGCGGCGAGGAGAGGGAGGATCCGGCGCATCGCGGCCATTATCACGCGCCGCGCGCGCCCGGCACGAAAAACGATCGCGGCGGCGCGAGCGTGCTTGCCGCCCGGCCGCCGCGATCGTTCGAGCGGACTAGAGGTCGACGGGACGCACCGTCGAGCGCTTGTTGCCCTCGCAGCGCTTCATCGCCGAGTCGAGGCTCTTGCGGATGGTGTCGCTGAGAGCGTCGAGGAGCTCGCCGGAGCACTTGAACTTCTTGGCCTTGATGTAGCCCTTGACCTTGCTCCCGACGACGAGCGTCTCGCGGCCCTTGGCCGCTCCCTTCTTCTTCATGGGATCCTCCGAATCGACTGAAAACTCGCGTTTAGTGGTGCTTCGCACCCCGATGCCGTCGCGTTTTAGCAGAGCATACGGACAGCATCAAATTGCGAAACGCCCGAAAACCGAGGAATTCGCGGGTTTTGACGGGGACGGGGAAACCGGGGTCCGCGGGTCTCGCGGTCCGAGGCAGGGGGGGCC
>JAKLKT010000110.1 GCA_023150495.1 Planctomycetota bacterium | reverse complement strand
GAGCCATGTCGCGGCGGCCGTCGCGCCGATCGAGACCCGGACGACGAGGCGCTGCACCGGTGGCGGGAGCGCCGAGAAGCGCGCGATGTCCTCCGCGGTCGCCGGCGGGGACCCTGAGCCGGCCGCCTTGAGGATCGCGGCGAACGCCTCCGCGCTCGTCGCCTCCGCGGGGATCCACGGGGCGCCCCAGGACTCCTTGGGGACCGCCGGGAAGTTCCGGCCCGCGGGCATGTCGAGGAGCGACCAGCACCGCTGGAGGACCTCGTCGATCTTCCCCGCCGCGGCGAGCGCGAGCAGGTCGTCCGTGATCCGCCCCGTCTCTCGCGGGACCGCGCGCGCGTCGCGGAAGAGGTTCTCGACCGTGCGGAGCAGGTGCTCGCGCCCGCCGTAGAACCGCATCTCGTCGCCCGAGTACCCGATCGGCCGGCCCGCGAACGCGCGCGCCTGCTCCCACAGCTCGTCGGGGATGCGGAGCTGCGAGCGCGGGGACTCCTCGCCAGCGAGCGCCGGGACGACGAGCAGGATCGCGAGCACGCATCGGGGGGACCGCATCGCCGGAGTGTATGCCGCACCCCGTCGCGGCGGCAACGGTCGCATCACGTCGACGGGGAGGGGTTCCGGGGAACCCGCCCGCGCCGCCCCGGTATCATGCTCCGGGAGGGACGTGGCCATGAGGACGGCGATCGCGCTGGTGTTCCTGTGCGGGGCGCTCCGGGCGCAGACGATGGAACAGCACGTCGAGTCGGTCGAGCTCGCGATCAAGCAGGGCGCGCTCGCCGCGGTCCACGACAGGATCGCGGTCGCCGCCATCGCGGACGACCCGAAGTCGGCGGCGCGCGTCTGCGCGGCGGCGGTCGAGAGCCCGCTCGACCACGGGCTCACCGTGAAGGACCAGCTGAAGGCGGCCGCCGAGAAGATCCGGCAGATCGGCGTCACCTGCGCCGAGGCGAATCCGGAGAGCCCGGACGCGCTGGGCGCCGCGGCGGACGGCACGTACTTCCACCTCCGCGTGCTCGCCGCCTGCGGCGAGGAGACCTCCGCGGACGACTGGCTCGCCGTCGCCGACGCGCTGGCCAGGCTCCACGGGCTCCAGCCGGACGACGGCGCGCCGCTGGAGCGCGCGGTGAAGCTCCTCCGCGAGGGGCAGCAGGCGAAGGGGGTCGAGGTCGAGCCGCTCCGGAAGCGCGAGGAGGAGCTCTGCAAGGAGGGCGTCAGGCTCTACCCGAAGCGGGCGCTGTTCGCGGCCATCGCCGCGAGCGCGGAGCTCGACGACATCGTCGAGCAGCTCGAGAAGGGCGCGTTCAAGGAGGCGAAGCCGCGTCTCGCGGCGCTCCTCGCCGGCGCCGCGGACGACACGCTCCGCAACGACGCCGTCACGGTGGCAAGGAAGCACTTCAAGAAGCTCGGCATCAAGGCGGACTACGTCACACGGAAGAAGGTGTACTTCGACAACATCGAGTACGAGGTCCCGAGGGGCGACCGCTGGAAGACGGAGAAGGATACGATCACCCAGTACGGCCGCGACGGGAAGCTCATCCGCCGGTTCACGCTCGACTGGTTCAAGCGCGACACCCTCTACACGCTGGGCGACACGGAGTACGACGGCAGCAACGAGAAGGGCATGGCGATGATCACCGAGCGCGACGTGCTGAGCGTGATCGTGAAGGTGGAGCGGCGCACCGGGATCATCAAGAAATCCCTCAACCGCAAGATCGCGGGCGTGCAGTACTTCGACATCGCCGGGTTCGACAAGGACGCCGAGTTCACCCGGTTCCACACCTACCTGTGGAAGAGCGACGAGCGGACGTGGCTCACCTACCGGCTCTGGATCATCGAGCTCCAGAAGCTCGACGGCCTCGATCCCGAGGCGCAGTTCGTGATCGACAGCTTCAGGGAGACGAAGTACGAGGGGAAGGACAAGTGACCGCGCGCCTCGGGCTCGTCCTGCTCTGCGCTTCCGCCGCCGCGGACGAGCTGGACGATGCCCGGAGGCTGCTCGCGTCGCCCAAGGCGGAGACGCGGCTCGACGGCATCCGCAAGCTGGCCGAGATCGACTCGCGCGGCTCGATCGAGGCGCTCACCGGCGCGGTCCTGCGGAGCGGGTCCGAGATCGATGCCCTCGGCAAGCGCCTCGACCAGAACGACCGGGAGTGGGAGAAGACCGTGGACAAGGTCTTCGACCTCGAGGACCGCGGCAAGGACGGGACGGACGCACACCGCCAGGCCCGCTTCCGCCAGGGCCAGCTCGAGCGCGAGTGGGAGCAGCTGAACGCCGAGGCCGCGCTCCACCTCGACGTGCTGCACGAGGCGGGCGGCGCGCTGCGGCGCTTCCGGTCGGAGGAGGCGGTCGCGGCGATCGAGAAGGGGGCCCGGGGGCACCCGCATCCCCTCGCGCGCATGCTCTACGTAGGCGCGCTCGGGCACACCGGCCGGCCATCCTCGCTCGAGACGCTCTCGGACCTCGTCCAGTCGGACAAGGACCCGCGCGTGCGCGCACAGGCGGTCCGCGGACTCGTCGCGTGGGCCCCGAAGGGGTGGGAGACCGCCGCCGCGGCCGCCCGGGACCCCTGCTGGGCCGTGCGGCGCGGGGCGATCGAGGCGATCGCGTACGCTCCCCTCGCCTCCGCGATCCCCGAGCTGGTCGAGGCGGCGGGCCGCGAGTCGGGAGAGCTCCAGCTGACCGCGCTCTCCTACCTGCGTCAGATCACGGGGGCGCGCGTCGGCGACACGCACGAGGAGTGGAAGGGGTGGTGGGAGCAGCACGCGGCGGCGATCCGCGAGGGGACCTACGCTCCGCCGGAGCCCGGCCCGTCGCCCCCGCCCGGCCGCCGCACGTTCGCCCGGTTCTTCCGGATCCCGATCGAGTCGACGAACGTCGTCTTCGCGGTCGACTTCTCCGCGTCGATGACCGAGAAGATGCAGCTCGACAACGCGCGCGCCAACGCGACGCTCGAGGAGCACGGGCTCCCGAGGACGCGCCTCGGCTACGCGAAGGCCGAGCTCATCGGCGTCATCCGCGAGCTCGCCGACGGGACGCTCTTCAACGTGGTCGCGTACTCCGACACGGCCAGGTTCCTCTTCGAGCGCCCTGCCGCCGCGAGCGAGGACACGCGCAGGAAGGCGATCCGCTGGGTCGTGGAGGGGCGCACCGGCGCCATGACGAACATCTGGGATGCCCTCAACGCCTCGTTCCGCGACTATCTCGACTCGTCGGGGGGCGCGACGCGGTTCCTCTCGGTGCCCGACACGATCGTCTTCCTCACCGACGGCAACGCCACCCGCGGCCGGTTCCGCACCGCCGACGAGCTCAGGAAGCTCGTGCGCCTCTGGAACCAGCCGCTCGACACCGTCGTGCACTGCATCGGCATCGGGGAGGACCAGGACCGCGAGCTGCTGCAGGGCCTCGCCGAGGCGACGCGCGGCTACTACGTCGACATCCGGAAGGGGATCGACGACCTCGATCCCCGGGAGCGGCCGCTGCCGTCGCGCTAGCGCTGGCCCGCCATCGGGAGGTCGATCGCGCCGCGCCGTGCGGCGGCGATCGCCTCGTCGTAGCCCGCGTCCGCGTGGCGCATCACGCCCGTGCCCGGGTCCGTCGTCAGCACGCGCTCGAGCCGGCGCGCCGCGTCCGGCGTCCCGTCCGCGACCACGACCATGCCCGCGTGGATCGAGTAGCCGATGCCCACGCCGCCGCCGTGGTGGATCGACACCCACGTCGCGCCCGCCGCCGTGTTCACGAGCGCGTTCAGGAGCGGCCAGTCCGCGATCGCGTCCGAGCCGTCCTTCATCGCCTCCGTCTCGCGGTAGGGCGACGCCACCGATCCGCAGTCGAGGTGGTCGCGGCCGATCACGATCGGCGCCTTCAGCTGGCGCCGCGCGACGAGGTCGTTGAGCGCGTGCCCGAACCGCGCCCGCTCGCCGTAGCCGAGCCAGCAGATCCGCGACGGGTACCCCTGGAACGCGACCTTCTCGCCCGCGAGCCGGATCCAGCGCGCGAGCGCCTCGTCCTCCGGGAAGAGCTCGAGCACGAGCTTGTCCGTGCGGCGGATGTCCTCGGGGTCCCCCGAGAGCGCGACCCAGCGGAACGGCCCCTTCCCCTCGCAGAAGAGCGGCCGGATGTACGCGGGCACGAACCCCGGGAACCGGAAGGCCTCGGCGAGCCCCGCCTGCTTCGCGTGGCCGCGGAGGTTGTTCCCGTAGTCGAACGTCACCGCGCCGCGGTCCATGAGCGTGTTCATGAGCTTCACGTGCTCGACCATCGTCGCGAAGGAGCGCTTCGCGTACTCCTCGGGCTTCCTCCGGCGGAGCTCGAGCGCGTGGACGTACGGGAGATCGACGGGCACGTAGCCGTTCAAGGGGTCGTGCGCCGAGGTCTGGTCCGTGAGCACGTCCGGCGTGATCCCGCGCTTCACGAGCGCGCGCAGGAGGTCGACGACGTTCCCCTCGTATCCGATCGACCGCCCGTCGCGCTTCTCCGCCATCTTCAGCGCCGCATCGAGGGTCGGCGCGATCGCGTCGAGGTAGCGCGTCTCGATCCGCCGCTCGAGCCGCGAGCGGTCCACGTCGGCCACGATGCACGTCGCCTCGTTCATCGTCGCCGCGAGCGGTTGCGCGCCGCCCATGCCCCCGCACCCCCCCGTGATCAGGAGCCGGCCCTTGAGCGAGCCGCCGTAGTGCGCGCGCGCCACCGCGGCGAACGTCTCGTAGGTGCCCTGGAGGATCCCCTGCGTCCCGATGTAGATCCAGGACCCCGCGGTCATCTGGCCGTACATCGTGAGGCCCATCCGCTCGTATTCGCGGAAGTTCTCCCACGTCGCCCAGTGCGGGACGATCTGCGAGTTCACGAGGAGGCCGCGCGGCGCGTCCTTGTGCGTCCGGAACACGCCGACGGGCTTGCCCGACTGGACGAGGAGGGTCTCGTCCTCCTTCAGGCGCCTGAGCGTCTCGAGGATCCGCTCGAAGCACTCCCAGTTGCGCGCCGCCTTGCCGGTGCCGCCGTAGACGATCAGCTCCTCGGGGTTCTCCGCGACCCCCTTGCTCACGTTGTGCTGGAGCATCCGGAACATCGCCTCGGCGCCCCAGTGGAGGCAGGAGAGCTTCGACCCGGTGGGGGGCTCGACGGTGCGCACGGGCGCATTCTACGGAATCGGGGGGGCGCGGGGGGCCCCCGCCCGCTACTCGCCCGCCGCGGCCTTGAGCATCGCCTTGAGCGTCGCGTAGTGGACGGGATCCGCGAGGTTGTTGACCGTCAGGTTGAAGACCCCGACGGGGACGTTGTTCACGTCGAGGATGATCACGTCGCGGTAGACGACGCGCCACTGCGTCCACACATGCTGCGCGGCCGTGTCCTGCGTCCACGGGATGTCGCGGCCGGCGGTGACCGTCGGGTTGGCCCCCTCCGCGCCGACCTGGTTGCACCCGAGCAGGCGGATGATCGTCGCCGGGTTCTCGGTGAGGAGCTCGTCCTGCATCTGATCGAGGTAGCCGAACTGGCTACTGCAGTACCCTCACGTCGCGGCGCCGAAGTAGTACCCGGACACCTGGCCGATGTAGTCGCGCGGCGACACGTCCTGGCTCGCGGTCGCCGAGTTCGGGTTCACGTCCACGACGAGGAAGTCGGGCGCCGGCTCCGGCGGCCCGCCCCGAAGCAGCTCC
Organism: Planctomycetota bacterium; assembly: GCA_023150495.1. Lineage (GTDB taxonomy): Bacteria > Planctomycetota > PLA2 > PLA2 > PLA2 > PLA2. Next base: position 2,480 of record JAKLKT010000110.1, on the reverse strand, counting down.
TTCAGCTCCTCGTAGTTCGCCGGGTTCGAGAGGTCGTTCGCGATCAGGTTGTACGTGCCGATCGGCGCGTTCGAAGCGTTCAGGATGACCACGTCCCCGTCCGCCGCCGCCCACGCCGCCTGGACCGCGTCGGTGGCGGTGTCCTGGACCAGCGGGAGGTCGCGGCCGAGGGTCATGTCGCCGGCGCCCGCCTCCGAGCCGATCTTGTTGACCCCGAGGATCTGGATCGTCTCTCCCGCGAGCGTCCGCGACTCGATGAAGAGCTCGTCCTGCATCCGGTTCAGCAGGCCGAACTGGTCGCGCGCGTAGATCGACGTCGCGTCGCCGAAGTACCACCCGGACACGGACCCGACATAGTCGCGCGGCGACACGTCCTGGCCGGTCGTCGGCGACGAGGGGTTCATGTCCGTGAGGAGGAAGTCGGCGATCTGCGCGGCGGAGCCGCCGCCCCCCCCGCACGCTGCCGCGAGGAGGAGGACGAGGATACGAAGACGCTTCATGACCATCCCTTCGGCGAGAGCCCGAGAAAGTATAGCCCCCGGGGCGCCCGGCCCGGCCGGACCCCCGGGGAACGCGGCGGTGCGCGGGCGGCGTCCCGCGATGGGACGGGTATCTTGGCCCGCCATGCGCTCTATCCTCGCGGGTCTCCTCCTCTGCGCCGCGGCGCGCGCGGGCGGCGGCCCGGAGACGACGCTCCTTGTCGTCAACGCGGACTCGCCGATGTCCCGGCTCGTCGCGAACGAGTACGCGTCGCTCCGGGACATCCCGAGGAACCACGTCGTCCTCCTCGAGGGCGTGCCCCTCCAGGGGATCGTCCCGCTCGACCTCTTCCTCGAGCGCATCTGGAAGCCCGTCGACGCCCACATGAAGGAGCAGGGGCTCCTCGGCCAGATCGACCTCGTCCTCTACTCCGTCGACTTCCCGTTCGGCGTCAGCTTCCCGGACCCCGGCCAGGGGTACGGCGGCCGCGCCTCGCTCACGGGCCTCACCTTCCTCATCCGGAAGGTGGAGGACGAGCGCCAGTTCTGGGACCTCCACGTCAACGACTACTACGGCGTCCGGGGTCCGCGTCCCCCGACGGGCGCCGAGAACAGCCTCGCCATCACCGCGAACACGCTGCTCCGCGCGAAGCGGTTCGCCGAGGCCGCCAAGACGTTCGAGGAGCTCCTCGGGACGTACACGACCGATCCGGGCTCCTGGTACAACTACGCGTGCTGCCTCGCGCTGCTCGGCCGGAATGAGCAGGCGCTCGACGCGCTCGGCAAGGCCGTCGACAACGGGTACGGCGATGCCGGCCATGCCGCGCAGGATGCCGACTTCGCGTCGCTCCGCGAGAGCGACGGCTTCCGCGCGCTGCTCGGGCGCATGAAGGAGGGGGGCGCGGGGGGAGGGAACTACGACGGGAAGGGGCAGGCCTACCGCGCGGACCCGGACCGCGGGTTCCTCTCCGCCCAGCTCGGCTACACGGGGCGATTCGGGAACTCGGTGCCCGAGGTCCTCGCGGCGCTCAAGGCGTCGGTCGCCGCCGACGGCACGTCGCCGGACGGCACCGTCTACTTCTGCCGGAACGACGACGTCCGCACCACGGCCCGGCAGGGCTTCTGGCCTGCGGCGAAGCGCGCCCTCGCCGCGCGGGGCCGCAAGGCGGAGCTCGTCGAGGGCAACCTGCCGCCGGGGAGGGAGGACGTGATCGGGGCGATCATCGGCACCGCCGGCTTCTCCTGGCCCTCGTCGAAGAGCCGGATCCTCCCCGGCGCGATCGTCGAGCACCTGACGAGCCACGGCGGCGACTTCTCCCACGGCGGCCAGACGAAGTTCGCCGAGCTCGTGCGCCACGGGGCCGCGGGCACGAGCGGCACCGTGATGGAGCCCTATGCGCTCCACCAGAAGTTCCCGAACCCGTTCCTCCACGTCTTCTACGCGGACGGCTGCTCGCTCGCGGAGGCCTTCTTCCGGAGCGTGTGGGGGCCGTTCCAGTTGATGGTCGCGGGCGACGGCCTCGCCCGGCCGTTCGCGAAGTTCGAGGAGGTCAGGATCGACGCGCCGCCGATGCCGTGGAGCGGCACCGTGACGGTCAAGGGCGGCACCGAGCTCTGGGTCGACGGATGCCGCATCGAGGGCTCCGACATCGACACGACGAAGCTCGACGACGGGTGGCACGAGGTGCGCGTCGTCAGGGTGAGCGAGGACGAGGTCGCGACGCGCTCCTACGGGAAGATCGATGCCGTCGTCAGGAACCGCGGCCGCGAGGTCGCGATCAAGGGGGGCTCCGGGGGCATCGAGGCGAAGTGCGCGGGCGCGAAGGGGTTCCGGCTCATGGAGGGCGCTCGCGTCGTCGCGACCTCCGCGGACGGGAAGTTCGATGCGCCCGCGGTCGGCCCCGGCCCCGCGGAGGTGTACGTCGTCGCGGACACGGGCGACGGCGCCGCGCGGAGCGCGCCGCTCCGGTTCGCATCTCCTCCTTACCCCCCGGCCCCCCC
>JAKLKT010000109.1 GCA_023150495.1 Planctomycetota bacterium | reverse complement strand
TGACGCCACTAGCGCCGGAGCCGGGCTCCGGGATACGCTGAAGACACTATGGCAGCCGCACGAGTCGCCCGGGTCCGGTCGTTCAGCATCGGCAGCGTGCTCAGCCGGAGCTTCGGCATCCTCGGTCGCAACATCGTCCCGTTCACGATCATGTCCGTGATCGTGTACACGCCCCTCGTGGCGTTCCTGGTCCTCGCGCCCGACGACTCCGGGCAGACGTCGGCCACGGCGCCCGCGGACCCGTACGATCCCGACTACAACCCATACGAGTACGCGGAGACGCGGAAGCCCAGCCTGGTGCGCATCCTCGTGCCCCTGCTCCTGATGATCGTCCTGCCGTACGTGGTCACGGGCGCGCTGATCTACGGCGTGCTCAAGCAGCTCCGGGGCGAGCCCGCGGACATGGGGGACTGCCTCCGCGTCGGATTCGGGAGGCTCTTTCCGATCCTCGGCGTGGGCATCCTCGCGGGCCTTCTCTCCGCGCTGGGCGCGATCGCGCTCATCGTCCCCGGCGTCATCCTCGCGTGCATGTACTGGGTGGCGGTGCCCGTGGCCGTCGTGGAGCGGCCGGGCGTGGTCGCGTCACTGAAGCGCAGCGCGCAGCTGACGCAGGGCGAGAAGTGGTCGGTCTTCGCGATCCTCCTCGTGCTCATCGTGATGCAGAACGTCACGCAGGCGATCTTCGACGCCGCGCTCGACGATTCCACGGCGGGCGCGCTCGTGTCCCTGATCCCGACGATCGTCTTCGGCATGCTCGGCGCGGTCTGCGCCGCCGTCGGCTACCACGACCTCCGCGCCGCGAAGGAAGGGGTCGGGATCGACCAGCTCGTCAGCGTGTTCGCGTAGCCCCGCGGGCCCCGTCGTGCCCAGGGCCAGGCGGACGCGGCTCGGCGCCATGAGCGTGCTCGCGCGGAGCTTCCCGATCTGGGGCAGGAACGTCCTTTCGTTCAGCCTGCTCAACGTCATCGCGTATGCGCCGCTCCTCGTCTACGGCGTCTTCGCCTTCCCTACGAGGCGCGGCGCGCTGCCGTTGGCCGACCACGCGGACTTCATGTCCTACTCCGCCGTGCTCGCGCTCGGCGCGTGCCTCGTCTCCTACATCGCGCCGCTCGCCGTGATCCACGGCGTGCTCGAGCAGCTGCGCGGGAGGCCCGCGTCCTTCGCCGGTTGCCTCCGCGTCTACCTGACGAGGCTCCTCCCGTCGCTTGGCGTCGGGCTCGTCGTCGGCTTCCTCGCGTTCCTGTTCTTTTTCGTGGGCGCGGCCTTCGTGGGGCTCGTCGGGCAGGCCCTCGATGCGCCGGTCGTCGCGCTCCTGGCGCTCCTCCCGCCCGCGTTCGTCGGCTGCATGTACTGGGTGGCCGTCCCCGTCGCCGCGGCGGAGCGGCACGGGATCCTCGACACGCTCCGGCGCAGCGCCGAGCTGACGCGCGGCTCGAGGTCCGCCATCTTCGTGGTCGTGCTCCTCGCGGTCGTCTTCCAGGTCTCGCCGTTCATCGTCGCCCGGGCCGCGGCGCCCCACGGTGTGGGCGCGGTCGGCGGCTGGGGCGTCATCCTCCTGACGGTCTCGCTCGGCTCCTACGGCGCGGTCGCCGCGGGCGTCGCCTATCACGACCTGCGCATCTCGAAGGACGGCGTCGGTGTCGACGACCTCGTGCGGGTGTTCGCGTGAGGGCGGACGCGCGCCTCGCCGTCGGCCGCGTGCTCGCCGCGGGCGCCGGCCTCTGGCTCCGCCGGTTCCTCCCGATCCACGCGGTCACCGCGGCCTGCCTCGCGCCGCTCGTCCTCGTGCCGGAGAAGGGGGACCGGATCGCCGACGGCACGGTCCAGGGGATCTTCGGCCTCGCGCCGACCGCATGGATCGTGGCATTCGACTGCGCGTTCGCCATCGAGCGCGGGATCTCGCGCAACGCGATCATCGCCTGCCTCGCGCAGCTCGCGGTCGCGACGCTCGTCGTCCGCGACGCGCACGCGCGGCTCGCCGGACGCCGCGGCCGGAGCCCGCCCAGGGCGATGCTCGGGCTCGTCGCCTACGGCATCGCGGGCCTCGCGGGGTTCGCGGCCCTCGACTTCGCCGTCGTGACGGGCCTCGAGGACGCGGACTCCCCGCTTCCCGTCGTCCTCGGGTTCGTCTCGACGGGCGTTCTGCAGGCGTTCCTCGCGGCGTGGTTCTGGCTCGCGCTGCCCGCGGCGGCGGTGGACGGCTGCGGGTTCCTCGCGGCCCTCGCGAGGAGCCGGCGCCTCGGGCGCGGGTCACGCGTACGCGTCGTCACGCCGCTCCTCCTCCTGCTCGCGATGCAGGCCGGCTCCGCGGTCCTCGCGGGGAGGTTCGCCGGGAGCCCATGGCTCTTCGCCGTGCCGGGCGTGCTCTTCCTCACGCTCAAGGCGTGCGTCCTCGCCGCGGCCTACCGCGAGATCTGCCTGATCAAGGAGGGACCGGCGCCGGAGGAGGTCGGCGCGGTCTTCGCCTAGCGAGGCGGAATCGGGGGGGCCGGGGGGGGCGCAGGCGCCCCGGCAGACCGGCAGGAAGTCTTACGGTCCTGCGGCACCCGTGCCGCACTGCGCCGGCGCAAGCCATTGCAGCGAATGGACTTGGCACCGCCCGATCCGGAAAAGATCACGAGTGTTTGTCTTTCTTGCGCTTGCCGAGGAGCATCTTGCGCTCGAGCCGCGCGCGCAGCGCCTGGTAGAAGTCGCGCAGGAAACGCTCCGGTTTCACCTCGCCCTCGAAGCGGATCTTCCTGCGGATCTGCTTCTCGACCGCCTCGAAGGCGTCGCGGCGAAGGGCATCCGTCCGCCGCAGCAGGTCCTCGAGCACCTGGAGCTCGTAGATGCCGTAGACGGAGAGCTGCTCCTCCGTGAACGAGTATGTCGCCTCCGACGCGGCGGCACCTAGGTCGGGGAGGAGCACCGCGCGCGGGGCGACGACGACCATCGTCCCCGCCACCATGTCCCCCACCCGCAGGCGGCTCCGGTTGAAGACCGGCATGAGCAGGAAGACGAACGCCCAGACCGAGAAGAGGAGCCTCGCCCACCCCGGCGCGTCGGGCCACACGAGGTGAGGCACGAGGAGGAACGTCACGGGCAGCCAGACCTCGACCTCCCGCATGAGGTTCCTGACGACGACCGCCTCCGTCCGCAGGGGCCCGCCGGCCGCGTCCATCACGCGCGTCCCGACGACGCGCTTCCCGGGCGTCCGGCCCTGCCAGCGGATCTCGAACCAGATGAAATAGAACGAGCGGACGAGGAAGACGGCGAGGAACGCGAAGGCGAGCCCCCAACCCTCCTCCCAGTCGGTGGCGGCCCCCGCGAGCAGCATGAGGGCGACCATCGCGACGATCTGGATCAGGAGGTCGAGCAGGAACCCGCCGGCGCGGTCCCCCGCGCGCGCCAGCTCGATCCGGAGCGGGATCCCCTCCGGCGTCACGATCCGGCGCTCGAGGCCCCGCCCCTCCGCGGCCGTCACCGCCTCGCCTCCCGGCCCGCGCGCGCGAAGTAGAACCCCCAGAGGACGGTGCTCGTCGTCGCGACGAGGTAGCGGACCACCTGGTCCCGCACCATCTGCCGGAAGAACCCCTCGATGAGGCCCGCGACGAAGAGCATCGCGACGGCGCCGAGGACGATCACGCCCGCCTCGCGCCCCTTGACCGCGAGGTTCCGGAGGCGCGCGTGCCGCCCGGGGAAGACCAGCGCCTGCGCGAGCATGAGGCCCGCGCCGCCGCAGAGCACGACCGCGAGGAGCTCGGTGACGCCGTGCGGCAGGAGCCACCCCCAGAGCTCCACGCCGAGCCCGCGCGACGCGTAGAGGGCGCTGAACGCGCCGAGCATGAGCCCCGTGGAGAAGAGGAGGAGGTAGACGGGGATCCCGGCCACGAACCCGAGCGCGAACGCGAGCATGCCGATCCTCGCGTTGTGCGTGAAGAGGAAGCTCGCGAACGCGCCCAGCCGCGCGGTCGAGTGCTCGTCGCCGTCGAAGAGGCCCTCGCGGAGGAACTCCGTCGTGGCGGCGGGGTCGCGGCCGCCCGCCAGATCCTCGTCGACGAAGACGTAGTACCAGTCGGGGTCCCTGGCCACGAGCACCTGGCCGACGAGGGTGCCGAGCAGCAGGAAGAGCCCCGCCATCGCCATGTGCCAGCGGTAGCGACGGACCGCCGAGGGGAAGCGGCTGCCGAAGAACCCCGACACCGCCTGGCCGAGCGGCCGCGTCGTGCCGTAGACGCAGAAGTACGCCCGCGCGCAGAGGCTCTCGAGGTAGTCGACAAGGTTCCGGTCGAGCGAGATCGCGCGGGCCACGCTCAGGGAGGAGAGCGTCGCCCGGTAGAGGAGCGGGAGCCTCGCCACCTGCTCCGCCGGGAGCGAGCGGACGCCCGACCTCTCCGCCCGGTCGACGAGCCGCTCGAGCTCGCGCCAGGCGCCTTCGCGTTCCTTCCGGAACTGCGTGCTCTTGAGGCCCGGGACCTCCCCCCCCGGCCCCCCCCTCATACGAGCTCCCTCCGCTTCACCTCGAGGTAGCGGTTGAGCAGATCCGTGGTCACGCGATGCGGCGGGACGTCGATCGTGTGGACGCCCATCCGCGCGAGCTTCCGGATCACCACGTCGCGCTCGCGCACGAACTCCGCGGCGACGACGGCGCGGTGGAGCGTGTCGAGGGTGGCCGGCCGCTCGTGCGCGAGGTCGCCGAGCGCCGGGTCGCGGAGCGTGACGAACAGCACGAGGTGCCGCCGCGACACGCGGGCGAGGTTCTCCATCATCAGCTCGGCCGTGACCGTGTCGACGAAGTCTGTGAGGAGGACGACGAGCGAGCGGCGGCGGAGGCGCGCGGAGAGTTCGGTGAGCGCGAGCGTGAAGTTCGTCTCGCCGGTCGAGTACTGGACCGCGGAGGTCTGCTGCTGGAGGCGCCGGAACGCGGACGTCCCGCCCTCGGGCTCGGTGAAGGAGCGCACCTGCGAGTCGAACGTGAACCAGCCCACGCGGTCGCCGGTCCGCAGGCAGACGTACGAGAGCAGGAGGCCCGCGTTGATCGCGTGGTCGAGCTTGGGGATCCCGTCGAGCGGCGCGCCCATGAGGTGGCCCGTGTCGAGCGCGAGGACGACCTGGTGGTTGCGCTCCGCGCGGAACTCCTCGCAGAGCAGCTTCCGGTGGCGCGCGGAGGACTTCCAGTTGAGCGCGCGGTGGTCGAGGCCCGGGACGTACTCGCGGAGCGACTCGAACTCGGAGCCGTCGCCGACGTAGCGCTCGACCTTCTGGCCCGAGAGGAACTGGCGCGCCGAGAAGAAGCGGAGCGCCGCCTGCCGCACGGCCTTGATGTTCGGGATGACGGGGAGGTCGATCCCGCACGGGCGCCTGACCGTCCGGCGGACGAGGCCCAGCGGTCCCGCCCAGCGCAGCCAGAGCGTGTGGACGCGCGCCTTGCCGCGGCGCAGCGGCACGAGCGGGATCTCGTGCCGCGCCTCGACGCCCTCCGGCGCGACGACCGCGAGCGGCTGCGGCTCGAGGTTCGGCGAGAGGTCGGCGAGCACGTCGATGCGCGGCGGCGACCCGCCGATCGTGACGACCAGCGGCTCCCGGTCCCCGATGTGGAGCGTCTCGGGCGCGGCGATGTCCACGCGGACGCGGCGGCGCGGGACCCCGTAGACCGCGTCGAACGCGCAGAGGAGCACGGAGAGGGCGAAGCAGGAGGCCCAGAGCGACCAGAGCCCGTGGCTCACGATCGCGGCGAGCAGCGCCACCGGGATGCCGGCGACGAAGAGGAGGACGCAGCGGAGCGTGGGACGCATCGCCTATCGCGGGGCGGGCACCTTCTGGATGACCTGGTCGACGACCGCCTCCGCCGTCAGCGCCTCGATCTCGGCGCCCGGCGCGAGGACGACCCGGTGCCGGAGCGTCGGGAGCGCGAGACGCTTCACGTCGTCCGGGATCACGTAGTCGCGGCCCTCGAGCGCCGCGAGCGCGCGCGCCGCCGCCGCGATCATGTTCGCGCAGCGGGGCGAGGCGCCGAAGAGCAGCGTCGGCAGCCCCCGCGTCGCCCGGACGAGGTCCACGACATAGTCCACGATCTGGTCGGAGAGGCGGATCCCCTCCACGACGCGCCGGAAGCCCACGAGCGCGTCGAGGTCGGCGACCGGCTCGATGCCGAAGTCGGCGATGCGCGGCATGGCCGTCCGGTGGCCGTGGCGCTGCACGATCGCCCGCTCCTCGTCCCGCGACGGGTACGAGATCACGATCTTGAAGAGGAAGCGGTCGAGCTGCGCCTCGGGAAGCGGGTAGGTGCCCTCCTGCTCGATCGGGTTCTGCGTGGCGATCACCATGAAGCCCGCTCCGAGGTCGTGCGAGCTGCCGTCGATCGTCACCGTCCGCTCCTGCATCGCCTGGAGCAGCGCGGCCTGCGTCTTCGGCGGCGTCCGGTTGATCTCGTCGGCGAGGAGCACCTGCGTGAAGACCGGCCCCTTCGTCAGCACGAAGCTGTTGGTACGGAAGTCGAAGAGGTTCGTGCCGAGGACGTCGCCCGGCATCAGGTCGGGCGTGAACTGGATGCGGTTGAAGTCGAGGGAGAGGCAGGCCGCGAAAGCGCGGGCCAGGAGCGTCTTCGCGGTGCCCGGGACCCCCTCGATGAGCACGTGCCCCTCGCAGAGGAGGCTCACGAGCATCAGGTTGAGCGCCGGGTCCTGGCCCACGACGACGCGGTGCACCTGCTCCCGCAGCCTCGCCCCCGCGCTACGGATGTCCGACACGTCCACGGATCGTCTCCTCCCTCCAGCGGTGGATCCGGCGCGCGATCGCGAGGATGTGGCGCCGGTCCGTCGATTGCCTGTTCACGAGCGCCCGCAGCTCGCGGAGCCGGATCGCGCCGTGCGCCCGGTCGAGCCGCTCCTCCGCTTCCGCCGCCTTGAGCCCCGCCGGCACGTGAAGCGCCGTGCGGACCTCGGCGACCGCGCCGTCCAGGTAGCGCCGCAGCGCGTGCGCGCCGTGGCCCCCGTAGGCGAGCAGCGCCGCGATGTTGCCGATGAGCGCCTTCTTCCCCGCCTCGAAGGGCGGTGCGGGCGGTCGCGGCGCGCCGAACCGCCCCATCGCCGCCCAGAGCAGCACGGCCGTCGCGAGGATCGCCTGGATCGTCGCGAGGCCGAGCGGGAACTCGAAGAGCGCGCGGTAGAGGCTCGGCTCCTTCCCGAACCCGTGCAGCGTCTCGTCGATCACGACCGCGTCCTGCCCGCCGCGGGCGAGGTCGAGCATCCCCATCGCGGCGACCGCGTTGCCCGGCCGGACGAGGCCGTGGTTCGAGAGGAGGTCGGGGTCGGAGAGGACGAGGACGCTCCCGCGCGACGTCTCGACGTAGCCGAGGAGGACGCCCTGCGCGCACCAGACGCACCGGCTGTCGAAGTCCCCGCGCAGCAGCTGCGGTGCGGGGATGTCCGGCATCGCCCCGATCTCGCCGCTCCGCCACGAGACCGTCTCGCCGGGCGCGACGCGCACGAGATCGAGGTCGGCGCCGAGCGCGGCGAGGACGGCCTCGACCTCCCACGCCTCCAGCGGCTCCGCGGCCTCGATGAATCCCGGCTGCTGCTCCGACTCCTTCCCGCGCCACTTCGGCAGGACGAGGAGCGTCCGTTCCGCCTGCCCGATCATCCCGAGCAGCATGCGATGGCGCGCGTCGTTCCTCCCGACCCTCGGCTCCGCGACCACGAGCAGCGCGGAGTCGCGCGCCTTGCCGCCCGAGTTGAACCGGCTCACGACCGTCGGGATCCCGAGCTCCCGCAGGAGCTCCACGAAGGCGCGGTGCCCGAGGGCGGAGCGGCTGAAGGAGTCGGCTGCGGACGAGCGCGCCGGGACGATCTCGTTGCCGAACACCCACCAGAGGAGCAGCGCGAGGAAGGAGACGCCCGCGACGCCCGTGAGCACGATCGCCGTGCGCCCGCGGAAGGGGTTCACGCGGCCCTCCGGGCGAGGATCTCGGCGAGCCAGCCGAGCGAGCGGCGGTAGTCCCCCTCGCTCGCCGGCATGCCGCCGAACCGCGTCACCTCGACGAGCCGCACGAGGGACGACAGCGCGGCGAAGGGCCCCTCCGGCAGGTCCGCGAGCGCGAGGATCTCGCGACTCGTCCACGCCGGGCGGAGGCCCGCGCCCGCGCTCCCGATCGAGGCGAGGGCGAGGACGAGCACGGCATGGACCGCCTCGGCGTGCGCGCCGCGCGCGGCGAGCGCCTCGTGGTCGGGCGGCCTCGGCCGTGGCACCGCG
>JAKLKT010000108.1 GCA_023150495.1 Planctomycetota bacterium | reverse complement strand
CTCCGTGTCGACGAGCTCCTCCTGGAGCGCGAGGAAGTTCCGGTCCGCCTTCAGCTCGGGGTAGCTCTCCTGGAGCGCGAGCACCTGCCGCAGGCAGCGGACGACCGGACGCTCGTCCGCCTCCTGGCTCGCGACGGGGCCGTGGTTCGCCGCCGCCCTCGCGCGCGCGGCGACGAGGCTCTCGAGGAGCTCCCTCTCGTGCCTCGCGTACCCCTTCACCGTCTCGACGAGGTTCGGGATCAGGTCGTAGCGGCGCTTGAGCTGGACGTCGATGTTCCCCCACGACTCCCGGATGTGCTGCCGGAGCCGGACGAGGCCGTTGTACGTGCCGAGGAACCACACGAGCACGACAGCCGCGATGGCAAGCGGGATCCAGACCGCCTCGCTCACGCCGGCCGGTCCTTCCGGAGGTAGCGCGGGAGCCGGTCGAGGAATCCGTCGGCGTCGAGAAGCGTCTGCTCGATCTGCTGGATCGACATCGTGGTCGAGCCGCGCCGGAAGAGCCCGAGGTTCCGGGAGGTGGTCACCTTGAAATCACCGAGGCGGAGGAAGAACTCGATCATCTTCGGATGGAAGACATCGTAGGCGAGCTTCCGGTCCGCCGCCTTCACGTGGTACTTCCGGCTGAACTCCTCGGACTCGAAGTCGATGTCGTCGAACCCGAAGAACCCGCCCACCTTGTCGAGGAAGTGCTCGGGCCGGACCTCGAGCCGGCCGAGGTCCGCGTCGTGCTCGAGGCACACGAACGTCCGGTGGTGGTGATGGGTGGTCTTGTGGCCTTTCGAGTTCCGCGTGTAGGTCTCGTGGTGGTGGTCGAAGAGGTGCATCCGGCGTCCGTCGAGCTGCCCCTCCACGACGTTGTAGGCGTAGCGGCGCGACCCCTGCTGCAGCGTCGGGAAGTTCCCCTCGTACCGGGCGGAGAGCCCGAAGGGGTCGTTCGCGTAGTAGCGGCAGCCGAGCCGCTGCGCGAGCGCGCGAAAGGCATCCTGCCGCTTCTTCTTGGCGAGGTGCGCGAGATACGCGACGACTCCGAAGACGACGAGGAACCCGACGACGAGGAGGATCTCCATCTGCGCCGAACATTGTCCGCACGAGAGCCCCCGTTTCCGGCCGCCCCGGCGCAGGCCCGGGATGCCTCGCGTCGCACAGCGTCCTGTTCCTGGACGGCGACCTGAATCCGTCGTTGTGGCCGGAGGAGAGCGGGGCTACGATCGACCTCTCACTCGGAAGAGAGGACAAGGCGCTGCGCAAACGCAGTCGCCGCATCGCGGGAGTCATCATGAAGATTGCATCTGGGTTCATCGCAGCGATTCTGTGCGTCGCATTCGGCTCGGGCGTGGCCTCGGCCGACAGCGTGACCGTCGACTACCCGTCGGCGGATTCCACGGTCGTCGCCTCCCACCCCGTGATCGACGGGGACGAGTTCGGCTACTTCTGGTCCGGCACCCGGGGCGACCGCATCACGGAGACCTTCACCGGGACGGGACTCTACGACGTCTCGAGCCTCGACCTGACGTTCGAGGTCACGCGAAACGTGCTCAACAGGGGCGCCTACGTGGACTGGAACGTCTTCCTGAACGGCACGTCCGTCGGGGGCTTCATCTGGTCGGAGTTCGACGGCACGGGCACCGTCAACTTCGTGAGGAGCTTCTCGCCGATCGTCGGCAACGGCACGTACACGATCTCGATGGAGGTGGCCAACACCGTCGCCGACGGCTACGGCTCCATCGCCATCGGGTTCCCGGGCTCGGCGACCCTCACGGGCCGCGCCGTCCCCGAGCCGGTGATGCTCTCCATGTTCGGCGTGGGCATCCTCGGCGTGTGGCTCCGCCGCCGCCGGAAGGCGTAAGGCCGCATCGCAACCCCGTCCGCGAGCCGGGCCTCCCGGGGCCCGGCCGCGGACGGGACAACCGCGCGGCTACTCCGAGCCGCCGTAGCCGGCGGGGGTGGCGTGGGCGTCCCAGAAGTGCTCGTTCGCGGACGTCCCGTGCGAGAAGATGACCTCGAACTGGCCCCAGATCGCGTACCCGCCCTCGTGCCAGCGGTCGCTCGACTCGAGGTCGCTCCCGACCCAGATGATCCTGTACTGCCAGACCTCGCCCGACCCGTCCTTCCCCTTCCCGTTCCAGTTGTTGTCGGTCCAGGCGTCGTAGGGCGGGTTCGACCAGCCCTCGTCGTTGCCGCGATCCCACTCCTCGTTCCAGTTCATCTTCAGGTGGTCGTTCGCGTAGGTCGGGTCGCCCCACACCATCCCGTCCAGGTTGCGGTCGACGCCGTCCGCGGCCCCGACGAAGATCCGCGCCGTGTCGTTGTAGCCGAACTCGTCGAACCCGCCGCCCGCCGCGGCAAACCCCGAGACCAGCAACGCGACGACACCGAGAGCCATCTTCCTGCGCATGTCCTACCTCCCTTGGGATGACCCAAGGGTAGGCGGGCGTTCGCGCCAAATGCAATAGAAACCCCGCGGCTTCCAGCAACACAATCGTTGCAAGCCCCCGCCTCCCCGCGCCCCACCACCCCCGGGACCCGGGCCATGCCGGCGAGGAGCCGTCAGAGCCCGAACTCGTCGATCTTCTTCTTGAGCGTCGGGTAGGTGATCCCGAGGAGCTTCGCGGCGCGGGTGCGGTTGCCGCCCGTCGCCTCGAGAGCGCGCGCGACCATCTCCTTCTCCATCTCCTTCAGCGTCTTCACCTCGCCGGGTGCGCGCGCCGGGCCGCCGAGCCGGATCTCGAGCGGCAGGTCGTCCGCGTCGATCCGCTCGCCCCTCGCCATCACGGCGCACCGCTCGCAGACGTTCCGGAGCTCGCGGATGTTGCCCGGCCACCGGTACTGCTCGAGCTTGCCGAGCGCCTCCTCCGTGAACCGCTCCCCGAGGAACTGCCCCGCGAGCAGCCGCACGTCGCCCGGCCGGTCGCGCAGCGCGGGACAGTGGAGCGTCACGACGGACAGCCGGTAGTAGAGGTCCTCGCGGAACCCGGTCCTCAGGTCGCGGTTCGTCGCCGCCACGATCCGCACGTCGACGCGCGTCGGCTTCGTCGCGCCGACGCGGTGGAACTCGCGCGTCTCGAGCACGCGCAGGAGCTTCGCCTGGAGCCCCGGCGCGAGCTCGCCCACCTCGTCGAGGAAGATCGTCCCTCCGTGCGCCTGCTCGAAGCGCCCCGGCCGCGCCCGGTCCGCGCCCGTGAACGCGCCCTTCTCGTGCCCGAAGAGCTCCGCCTCGAGCAGCGTCTCGACGAACGCGGCGCAGTTGACCGCGACGAAGGGCCCGCGCGCCCGTGGCGACTGCGCGTGGAGAGCGCGCGCGACGAGCTCCTTGCCGGTGCCGGTCTCGCCGGTGACGAGCACGGTCGCCGGCGTGGGGGCGACGCGCGCGATCTCCTCGCGGAGCTTCTGGACGGCGGGCGAGCGGCCGAGGATCTCCTGCGCCGCCGCGGAGGGAGGCGGGGGGGCTCCGGGGGGGCGGAGGGCGGGCGCGGCCATCGCGGCGAGCGCCGCGAGGAACTCGAGATCCTCGGGCCGGAACGCGTCGCCCGTCGTGCGGTCCACGTAGAGCGCGCCGAACTTCTCGAGCGGCACCGCCATCGCCGAGAGGATCCTCTCCGTCGCGAGCGAGGTCGCGCCGGGGAGGTCGACCCGCGGCTCGCGGACGAGGATCGCCTCGCCCTTCGAACGCGCATGGTCGACGACGGACCGCGAGAACACCCCGAGGTTCCCGTCGGGCAGCACCAGCGCGACGCGGCAGGGGCGGAACACCTCCTCGACCGCGGCCGCCACGCCCTCGCGCAGGCGCTGCGGCGGCGCGCGCAGCACCTCGGCGAAGCGATAGACCGCGCCGAGGCGGAGGAGGATCTCCTCCTCGGCGCCGGCGACCCGCGCGCCTGCGGGCTCCGCGATGCTCGACTCGATCCTGAGCGGCTCCCCCACCACCGTCGGCCGCTCGGCCGCCCCATCCGCCACGAAGACGAGCGTCAGGTTGCGGACGGTCACCTCGTCGCCCGTCTTCAGCACTTGACGCTCGACGCGCTTCCCGTTCACGTAGAGCCCGTTGAGCGAGCGCTGGTCGATCGCGACGTAGTCGGGGCCCTCCCGCCGGACGATCGCGTGGCACCGGCTCGCCGCCTCGTCGAAGACGCGGATGCCGCACTCCTCGGCGCGGCCGATCACGACCTCGTCGCCGAAGCGGAACTCCTCCGCCGTGGACCTTCCGCGCGCCACCCGCAGCGTGGGCATCCCTCCATTATGCGGGACGGGCCTGCCCGGCGCACGGGTGATAGACTGCTCGCGACATGGACCGGATGGTCGAGTGCGAGCTGGCGCGCATCATCATCAACGACACGTCGGACCAGCAGTTCATCTTCCTGCGGGAGAAGACGGGGGAGCGCACGTTCCCCATCGTCATCTCCGTGTTCGAGGCGTTCGCCATCGACCGGTTCGTGAAGGAGCAGCTCCCCCCCCGCCCCCTCACCCACGAGCTGTTCTTCTCCGTGCTGGAGCAACTCGGCGTCACGATCGAGCGGACCGAGGTCACGAAGCTCGAGCGGAGCACGTTCTACGCGAACCTCGTCCTCCGCCGCGGGACCGAGAAGTTCGACGTGGACGCACGCCCCTCCGACGCCATCGCTCTCGCCGTCCGCGCCCGCGCGCCGATCTTCGTCCACGAGGACGTGATCGACGAGGTCGCGGCGAGCTGACTCCCCCCGCGCCCCCCCTTCTTCGTTCCAAGGGACCGTCGGCCGCTACACTCGGCGCGGGATGGAGCACTCGCTACCCCTCGGCCTCGCGAGCGTGGTCGTCCTCGGCGCCGCGGCGCAGTGGCTCGGCTGGCGCATCCGGATGCCCGCGATCCTGCTCCTGCTGGTCTTCGGGTTCCTCTCGGGGCCGGATGTCCTCGGCCTGATCGACCCGGACGCGATGTTCGGCGCGCTGTTCGTTCCGCTCGTCTCCCTGTCGGTCGCCTTCATCCTCTTCGAGGGGGCCATGACGCTCAACGTGCGCGAGCTCGGGGAGCACCGGGGCGTCGTGCTGCGGCTCATCACCCTCGGCGCGCTCGTCGGCTGGCTCGTCGCCGCGTGGCTCGCCGAGCCGCTGCTCGGGATCCCGCGCGGGCTGGCGCTCCTCGTCGGCGCGATCCTCACGCTCAGCGGCCCCACGGTGGTGCTGCCGATCCTCCGCCACGTCCGGCCGGCAGGGAGGGTCGGCCCGGTGCTGAAGTGGGAAGGGCTCCTCCTCGATCCCGTCGGCGCCGTCCTGGCCGTCCTCGTGTTCGAGGGCATCGTGGCGGGCGGCGGCCTCGAGCCCGCGCTCGGCCGCGCGGCGGTCGGGGTCGTGAAGACGGTCGCGCTCGGCGGCCTCGTGGGCGCCGCCGGGGCGTGGGCGCTCGTGCTCGTGCTGCGCCGGTACTGGGTCCCGGACCAGCTGCACGCGCTCGTCGCGCTTGCGACGGCGGTCGCCGCCTACGCGCTCTCGAACCGGATGCAGCACGAGAGCGGGCTCCTCGCGGTGACGCTCATGGGCGCGCTGCTCGCGCACCAGCGGAGGGTCAACCTCCGCCACGTGCTCGAGTTCAAGGAGAACCTCCGCACGCTCGTCCTCTCCGCGCTCTTCCTTCTCCTCGCGGCGCGCGTGCGCGCGGCCGACCTCGCGGAGATCCGCCTCGGCGCCTTCGTCTTCCTCGGCGCGCTGATCCTCCTCGTGCGGCCGCTCGTCGCGTTCGTGTGCACACTCGGGTCGGCGCTCTCGTGGCCGGAGCGCATCTTCATCGCGGGCCTCGCGGCGCGCGGCGCCGTGGCGGCGACGGTCACCGCCGTCTTCGCGTACCGCCTCGAGGCGAGGGGATTCGAGGGGGCTTCGGGGGTCGTGGCGCCGATGTTCCTCGTCGTGGCCGGGACGGTCGCCGCCTACGGCCTCGGCGCCGGCCCGCTCGCCCACCGGCTCGGCCTCGCGACCCCGGACCCGCAGGGCGTGCTCCTCATCGGCGCGCACCGCTTCGCCCGCGAGCTCGCGCGCGCGCTGCGCGAGCAGGGGCACGGAGTGCTGCTCGTGGACACGAACCGCGCCAACGTCGCGCGGGCGCACCTCGACGGGCTCCCGGTCCACGAGGGCAGCGCGCTCTCGGAGGGGGCGGACGAGGAGATCGAGCTCTCCGGGCTCGGGCGCGTGCTCGCGCTGACGCCGAACGACGAGACGAACGCGCTCTGCGCGCTCCACTACGTGCATCTGTTCGGGCGGCGCGAGATCTACCAGCTCTCGGCGGAGAAGCAGGCGATCGCGCCGGGGCTCCGCGGACGCATCCTCTTCGCCAACGAGTGTACCTATGACAAGCTGGAGGCCCGGCTCGAAGCGGGGGCGAAGATCGAGGCGACGCGGCTCGTGGAAGAGTCCGGTTTCGCGAAGTGGCGGGAGCAGCACGGAGAGAGCGCGATCCCGCTGCTCGCGATCACGGGCGGCCGCGTGACGGTCGCGACCGTGGACCGGCCGCTCGCCCCGGGGCCGGGGGATGTCCTCGTGGGCCTCGTCGGCTGACGCTGGCCGCGGGGGCGGGCCCCGCGCTACAATCGCCCGGGATGGCGCGCCTCCTCGGGCTGCTCCTCGTCTGCGCGGGCCTCGCGCTCGCGCAGGAGAAGCAGGACGACGACAGCGGGATCAGCGTCGACGAGGTGCCGGAGGGTCCCGAGCAGGAGGAGGCGAAGCCGGGGTCGAAGCCGGCGGAGCAGCGCACGACGGCGTTCCCCGCCCGCGAGCCGGGCAAGAAGGTCGAGACCGTCGAGGTCCGCAAGAAGCCCTACTCGTTCTCGGTGCCCGCGGACTGGGTGCTCCTCGAGGAGCGGATCACAAACGACGAGATCTACTTCGAACTCCTGCTGCCAGGGTCCTCGAAGCGCGGCGGCTTCTGGCTGGTCCGGAGGGAGAGAGCCGACCCCAGGTCCTGGCCCTACTACCAGGCGGAGTGGTTCCGGAAGGAAAGGCCGGACCGGAAAGTCGAGGTCCGTCCGAGCCCCTGCCCGCGCGCCATCGTCCGGTGGGTGCAGGAGGGTACGGAGTGGATCGAGGCGTACTTCTGCCTCTCGGCGAAGAACAACTTCTTCTTCTTCCAGATCTCGTGCGCGGCTGCGGACTTCCCGCAGGCGGAGGCCGACCTGCTCGCCACAGTGCGCACGTTCAAGGCGGAAGTCGAGCTGTGGCCGCCGATCCCCAAGGGCTACGAGACGACGCAGGAGGGGATCTGGCTCGTCGCCAAGGCGCCCGCCGTGACGGCCTCGATCGCCCCGCTCATGAAGACTCTCAAGGACACCGAGAAGAGATTCCGCAGGGAGCACGGCCCGCTGCCGAAGAGCGATGCGCCGCTCGTCGTCCTCGTGCATGCCTCGAAGGCGCAGGGCGCGAAGATCGATCCTGCGGTCGGGGACCGCACCATCGACTTCCACGCGGACAGTTGGGCGCGGCGCATCTTCGCGATCCCGTTCCCGAAGGAGAACATGGACCAGGCGACGATGCTCGCCGGCGAGGTGGCCGATCTGCTCTTCCTCGCGAAGTACGGCGATACGAGGCCGGCGTGGATCTGGGTCGGCGAGGTCGTGGCGGCGAGCGCCGAGTGCCGCACGGGCAAGCCCCTGCCGAGCCTCGACGAGGGGTATCTCGCGTGGTATTCGACGATCAAGTTCCACGGTGTGAGCGAGCTCGAAGCGCTCCGCAAGAGCGACGCCGAGACATGGAGCAGGGAGTCGTTCTTCTACGTCGCGGCGCTGCGCGAGGGGAAGTACCGGAAGCAGTACAAGGCATTCCTCGCGGACTACGCGGAGACGGCGGACGGACTCGGCGCCTTCGAGCGCCACCTCGCCACGATCGGCGAGGCCGACCTCATCGAGGCGACCGACAACTACATCCGCACGCGCATCAAGGAAGAGAAGCGCAAGCACGACCACTGAGCCGCCCGGCCGGTCACTTCCGGTCGAGCGTCGCCACGACCTCGACGTGCGGCGTCCGCGGGAAGAGGTCGAAGCCCCTGATCTCCGTCGCCTCGTAGCCCAGGAACATCGGCAGCTCGGTCGCGAGCGCCTTCGGGTTGCACGAGACGTAGAGGATCCTCCGCGGCGCCGCGCGCACGACGGCGTGGATGGCCCGGCCCCCGAGGCCCCCCCGCGGAGGATCGAGGACCACCGTGTCGCACGCGCCGAGGAAGTCGGCCGCGTCGCCCGCCTCGAACCGCGCGGCGATCCCCCTCCACCACGTCCACGCCCGTGACCGACGCCGCGCGCGGGGCGCACGCGAGCGCGAAGCCGCCGACGCCGCAGAAGAGATCGAGGACGGCGCCCGTGACCCGCTCCGCCACGTGCGCGTAGAGCCGCTCCGTCTGCCACGGGTTCGCCTGGAAGAACGAGTTCGGCCCGAAGCGCAGGCGCAGCGCGCCGACCCGCTCCTCGATCCAGCCGCGACCGCGCGTCTCGACGACGTCGCCGGTCGAGACGTCGGCGCGCCGGTCCGTGGAAGCCCAGACGACGGAATCCGCCCATCCCTCCGCCTCGTCGAGGAGCGGGCGCACGAGCGGATCGGTGCCGTTGGTCAGCAGGATGAGCATGCGCTCGCCCGAGACCGGAGCCTCGCGCACCGTGACGTACCGCAGGTACCCGACGCCCGCGGTGTAGAGGTAGGACCTGAGGCCGAGCCGCTTCGCCGCCTCCTTCGCGCGGAGCACGAGCGCCCACGCCTCGGGGCTCACGAGCAGGCACTCCTCGAGGTCGAGGACGCCGCGCGGGTCGCCCCGCTTCCGGAGCCCGAGCTTGTTCCACGCGAAGACGTAGTCCATCCGCGTGCGGTAGTGGAGCTCCTTCGGCGACGGCGCGACCGGGACGCCCCGCCCGAGCGCCTCCGCGAGCGCCGCCTCCTTGCGGGCGACCTCCTCCGCGTACGGGATGTCCTGCGTGGCGCAGCCGCCGCAGATGCCGAAGTGGCGGCACAGCATGGCGCGGCATTATCGGCGAAACTGCACGCATGCAAACCTGGTTCACGAGGGAGTCCGCGCGCTACCTCCGCGACGTCTATCTCCCGCGCCTCCGGAAGGCGCTCGACACGCTTCCCGAGAGCGACCTCTGGTGGCGGCCGCACGGGAAGGCGACGAGCATCGGCAACCTCCTCCTCCACCTCGAGGGGAACATCCGGCAGTGGATCCTCGTGGGCCTCGGGGGCGCGCCCGACCGGAGGCGTCGCGCGGAGGAGTTCGCGCGGCGCGACGGGGGCACGAAGGCCGGGATCATGGACGCGCTCGCGGCGACGCTCGGGGAGGCGGCGCGGGTCGTCGAGAGCCAGATCGAGCTCGACCGGCGCCTCGTGATCCAGGGATTCGAGACGAGCCCGCGCGAGGCGATCTACCACGTCGTCGAGCACCTCTCCTGGCACACGGGCCAGATCGTCTGGATCGCGAAGATGCGCGCCGGCGAGACGCACGGCATCGCGTTCTACGACGACAGGAAGCTCGACGAGCCGGGCCGCCGCTGACACGGCCCCCGGCCCCCCCCGGCGTCACGCCCCGGAGCGCGCCTGCTCGTGCGCCGCGGTCGCGACCTCGAGCTCCCGCAGCCCGTCGGCGGGATAGGCGGTCCGCCGGGCGCGCGCGAGAAGCTCGCGCGGCGTCTCCGTGGGCCCGAGCTCGAGCCTGAGCCTCCGCAGCGCCTTCCGGTACGCGCGGGCGTGCGGCTCGCCGCGGCGGCGG
>JAKLKT010000107.1 GCA_023150495.1 Planctomycetota bacterium | reverse complement strand
GGGGTTGCCCCACGCGCCGCGGTTGCCCGCGGCCGCGCGGCGGCGCGCGGCGTTGTTGGCCGCGCGGTAGCCGTTCGCCTTCGGCACCGCGCCGGCCCGGATCGACCGGACCGACCTGTTCCCGACGCTCACGACCTCCGTCCACGCCGCGGCCTCGACGGGCTCCTCCTCGACGGCCGGGAGCTCCTCCTCGGGAAGCGGCTCTCCCTCCTCCGCCTCCGCGGGCACCTCCACCTCCACCTCCACCTCGGGACGCGGGTCGAGCTCCTCGAACACGCGCGGCTTCCCGTCGCGGACCTCCGCAACCTGCACGAGCGTCGCCTGTCGCCGCACGTGCGCGTCGTCGCCGAAGAGCGGCGTCACGCGGATCCGCCAGCGGTTCACGCGCGGCAGCCGGAGGACGAGGACCCGGTCGACGAGCCCGGCGCTGTCGGCCTCCGTCTCGTAGAGGCCGGGCGCCTCGTCGTCACCGTACCACTCCGGGTTCACGTCGGCCTCGAACGGGAGCGGGCGGTACCGGTTCCAGTAGCACGTCTGGCGGTCGGCGTCGTTGTACTCGACGACGAAGGACGCCGACGCGAGCGCCGCGGTGCCCCGCTCGCCGAGCGTGCCGAGGCCCGACTTGAACGCGAGCAGGAGATGCACCTCGGCCGCGGGCTTCTCGAACGAGTACTCGACGCCGTCCGGCCAGAGCGCGTCGTCCGCGTCGAAGACCTCGGTCTCCGCAACGGCGAGCCCGGCCAGGAGAAGGAGCGCCGCCACGCGCATCACGCCCATTCTACAGCGAACGCGGTGCCCTTCGGCGTCCCATCCTGGGACGCCTAGCGGAGCCGCTCCTCGATCCGCGGGCGGAGGCAGGTGTCCCCGTACTCCGAGAGGAGTCTCCGGAAGAGGGCGGCGTCGCCGCGCCGCTCCGCGGCCTCGACCTTCGCCTCGCCCTTCAGCGCCTTCTCGAACGCCGCGTCCGCGCGCCACGCCGCGACCTCCTCCGCCGCGCCCAGCGCGTTGAGATCCCGCAACGCGTCTCCCGGGTACCCCGCGTCGCGCAGCCGCCGCGCGCGCGTGATCCCCTTCGCGGGAACGGACGCGAGGTGCCCGAGCAGGTAGACGGCGTCGGCGTGCGCCTCGCTGCCGGGCTCCGCGGCGTCGCGCGCCTTCGTCGCGAGCGACGCCGCCTTGCCGTACGCGCCGCTCTCCGCCTCGCGCACGGCGGAGCGGAGCGACGCGTGAAGGGGCCGGAGGGGCGGCAGCAGGGGCGTGGTGCGGTCGATCCAGAGCGAGAGGAAGCGCTCGGGATCGTATTCGGGGGGGGCCGGGGGGCCGAGGCGGTACTCGAGGTGGGCGAAGACCGCGCCGTTCTCCGCGGTGAAGCCCATGCCGATCGTGCCGAGGAGCTGGCCGGGCTCCACGCGCTCGCCCGGCTCGACGAAGACGACACTGCCCGTGTGGAGATAGACCGCGCGGAGCACCTCGCGCCTGTTCGAGAGGTGCTCGACGACGATCTCGCCCGGCGCGACGGAGCGCACGACGCCGTCGGTCGCCGCGTAGACGCCCGCGCCGTCGAGACACGCGCCCTTGTCCGTGGCGGCGTGCCCCTCGCCGAACGCGCGGAGCGGCGCGTCGATCACCTCCTCCTCGCCCCAGCCGAGGAGCGGCCAGACCCAGCGCGTGGCGACGGGCGGCGTGCCCTTGGCGTTCGTACGGGGCTCGAACCTCGTCGCGCTCTCCGTGTAGGGCACGAGTCTCAGGCCCCCGGACCCCCCCAGAATCCCCTCCTTCGCGAGCACGACGATGGGAAGCGTGCCGCCGGCTCGCCGCGCGAGCGCATCGAGGCAGCGCGTCACGTGGAAGTCCTCCTCGACGACACTCGCGAGGTCGAGCCTGCGCCCGTCCCACAGGCGGATGAGCGAGATCGCCGCCTTCTCCCGGACGCGGCGGTGGGGGTGCTCGAGCAGCGGGAGGATCGCGTCGATCGCGGCCGCGTCGCCGAGGGACTCGAGCGCGAGGAGCCCGCGATGCTGCACGTGCCAGTCGGGGTGCGCGAGGAGCCGCTCGAAGAGGACCCGCAGCTCGGGGTTTCGGAAGCGCTTGACCGCCTCGATGCGCTCGCTGCCGTGCTTGTCGATGAACGCCGCGGGGTCGCCGCCGGCGAGGAGCTTCCCGAGGTCCCCCTCGACGGCGTCGAGCATCTGCTTCGCCATGCCGGGGTCGGTGTCCCGGCCCCATTGCGCGAGGGCGGGCGACGAGAGCGCGAGGAGGAGGAGCAGCCGCACGGGGGGAGAGTATCCTACGGCCCCGATGGAAGAGATCCTCGGCGAGGGGCGCTTTCTCGAGCTCGTGCGGGATGGGCAGTGGGAGTTCGTCCGGCGGAAGAACATCAGCGG
The DNA here is from genome assembly GCA_023150495.1 of Planctomycetota bacterium. Lineage (GTDB taxonomy): Bacteria > Planctomycetota > PLA2 > PLA2 > PLA2 > PLA2. The sequence continues at coordinate 5,956 of JAKLKT010000107.1, read as the reverse complement.
GATCGTCGTGATCGTCGCGGTCACGGAGGCGCGGGAGCTCGTGCTCGTGGAGCAGGCGCGGCCGGCGGTAAGGGGGCGCGTGATCGAGCTGCCGGCGGGGCTCGCGGGCGACCAGGGCGAGGAGACGCTCGACGTCGCCGCGCGCCGCGAGCTCCTCGAGGAGACGGGGTATGTCGCCGAGCGGTGGGAGCGCCTTTGCGACGCGACGCCGTCCCCGGGGCTTTGCGCGGAGGTGGTGACCTTCTTCCGCGCCACGGGGCTGAAGCGGGGGGGGCCGGGGGGCGGCGACGAGACGGAGGAGATCACGGTGCACCGGATGCCGATCGCGGGGGCGGACGCGTGGCTGCGCGCGCGCGTGGCGGCGGGCCTCCTCATCGACGAGAAGGTGTACGTCGGGCTCCACTTCGCGGGGTGACGTATGGACAAGAACGCCCTTCTCATACGGCTGAGTGAAGAGGGGCGATTCTGGCGCGTCGAGTTCGAGCGCCTGACTCTCGCCGAGCGCGTCTTCCGGGCCATCTGGGAGCTGGAGGGCGAGGTCAACAACGGCGGGTTCGAGCAGTACTTCTTCAACACCTCGGGAGACACGGCCTTCGCCGTCGTGGACGCGCTCAGGGAAGTGGGCGCGCACCAGGCCGCCCGCATCGCGGAGCAGGCGAACGCCTTGTTCCCCGGCTCGGCTTGCCCGAAGGACAGAGCCGAGCGGCAGAAACAGCTCGGCGCGCTGGGGCCCGGGCAGAAGAGCCTGCTGGAGGACCTCGACGGGCAGTTCTACGCGTACCCGGACAACCTCACGGAGCTACTGTTCGGATACGTGCGGCGGCACGCGAACGAGATCGAGGCTGCCGCGGCGCTCGGCTTCTGACGCGGCCTTGGCACCGGCACTTCGCGCGATCGTAGGGAGCCCCCGCCGTCGGAGGCGGCGCCCCATGCCACTACTCCGGGTGAGACGAGAGCCAAGGTGCGCCACATGGCCCCAGCATAGACCGCGCGTGCACTCAAGGGCGCGCATGCCGTAGAGTCATGGGCATGCGCACGACGGTCGAGATCACCGACGCGCAGCGGGCCAAGCTGCTCAGGCTCGCGGCCTCGCGAGGGGAGAAGGGGTTCTCGGTGCTCGTCCATGAGGCGATCGACCTCTATCTCCGGACGCAGGTTGAGGCCGCGCGCAGGGCCCGCGTGAAGGCAGCCCTCACGGTCCTCGGGACCTTCAGCGACAAGGACGCGGAGGCATTGCGGGAGGCGACCCGAGCCCTGCGGAAGTCGCTTTAGGGCACGACGATCACGGAGCCGACGGAGATGCCCTCCGTCGCGAACGTGCCGGCCGTCGCCTCCAGCGCGTACTGCACGGGCTCGCCCGAGGTCACGAGGGTCTCGTCGAGCGGCAGGAGGTCATGCACCTCGACGATCACGCCGTCCGCCGTCGCGTAGGCGAGGTCCAGCGCCACGTACGTGTCACGCATCCAGAAGCTCCGCGTCGCCTCCGTCGCGAACACGAAGAGCATCCCCCGCGGCGTCCCGTCCGGGAGCGGCATGAGCTGCTCCTCCGTCGCGTTCATGAGCCCCTGCGAATGCTGGGCGAAAGTCGTCGCCACCCACACCTCGAACTCGACGCCTTGGACGAGGATCCGCGCCGTCGGGAAGCCAGACAGGTCGGCCCCCGGAGCCCCCCCGCTTCCGCCGCAGGCGGAGAGAACGACCACGAGCAGCAGGCGCCGCATGCAAGGAGACTACCCCATCCTGGACACGGTCCTTGCCGGAGGAAGGAACCCGGCACCGGATCTAGACTGCCTGCCCCTGATCGTTAGCATGCTAACGAAGTGCGGCCCCGGTACGACTTCCAGAAGAGCCTCGGCTATTTCGTGATCCCCGTCGCGCACGCGCTCGAGCGCGCGCTCAACGAGGAGCTCACGCCGCTCGGCGTCACCGTGCGGCAGTGGCAGGTGATCGCCTGCCTCATCCTCCGCGAGGACGCGTGCCAGGCCGACCTCGCGCGGATGCTCCGCGTCGAGACGCCCACGCTCAAGGGGATCCTCGACCGGATGGAGCGGCGGGGCTGGATCGAGCGGCGCGCGTCGCCCACGGACCGGCGCTGCAAGCTCGTGCGGCTCACGCCCGCGGTCGTGCCCGCGTGGAAGCCGATGGCCGCGTGCGCGCGGCGCGTGCGCCGGCGCGCGATGCGGGGGATCCCTCCGCGGCAGTTCGAGACGATGAAGGCTGTGCTCGCCACCGTGCGGCGCAACCTCGAGGAGGCGCCCTGATGAGGCGGTTCGTGCTCTTGCTCATGCTCGGCGCCGCGGCGGCGCAGGACCGGCCCCCGGCGCTCGTCGTCGTCGCGGACGCGATCGAACGCGAGATCACAGCGCGACGCTCCTTCGTCGGCAGCGTCGAGGCGGCGCGGCGGAGCCTCGTCGAGAGCGAGGTCGAGGGTCTCGTCGCGGAGTACCTGGCCGAGGAGGGGCAGCGCGTCGAGGCCGGCGCACCCCTCGCGAGGCTCAGGACGAAGCTCGCGGAGATCGCGCTCGCCGCGGCGAGGGCGGAGCTGAAGCTGCGCGCGGAGGAGCTCCGCGAGCTCAGGAACGGCTCGCGGCCGGAGGAGCTCGCCCAGGCGCGCGCGCGGTTCGCGTCCGCGAAGGCCGCGAACGAGCTCCGGCAGTGGCGGCTCGGCCGGGCGAAGCAGCTCTTCGGCACGAGCGTGATCAGCGAGGACGAGCTCAAGGAGGCGCAGATGACGGCCCGCCTCGCGGAGGAGCTGCTCGCGGAGGTCCAGGAGGGGCTCAGGCTCGCCGAGGCGGGACCTCGCGAGGAGAGGATCGCCCAGGCGGAGGCCCGGCTCGAGGCGCAGCAGGCGGAAGTCGCCCGGCTCGAGGACGACCTCGACCGCCACACGATCCGCGCGCCGTTCTCGGGCTACGTCGTCGTGGAGCACACCGAGGTCGGCGAGTGGCTCGCCGAGGGCGCCGCGGTCGCGGAGATCCTCGCGCTCGACGAGGTGGACGTGGTCGCGCCGGTCGTCGAGGACTACATCCTCGGGATCGCGGTCGGCATGACCGCGTCGATCTCGGTCGGCGCGGTGCCGGGCCGCGAGTTCGAGGGCAAGGTCTCCGCGATCGTGCCGGGCGCCGATGAGCGCGCGCGCACGTTCCCCGTGAAGGTGCGCGTGAAGAACCCCGAGGGGCCGTTCCTCAAGGCGGGGATGTTCGCGACGGTCCACCTGCCGGTCGGCGGCACCGAGAAGGCCGTGCTCGTGCCGAAGGACGCGCTCGTCCTCGGCGGGAAGAGCCCGATCGTGTACATCGTCGCGGACGGGAAGGCGGCGCCCGTGCCGGTCGAGGTCGGCATCGCGGTCGACGATCTCGTGCAGGTGAAGGGGGGGGTCGCAGGGGGCCAGAAGGTCGTCATCCGCGGGAACGAGCGGCTCATGCCGGGCCAGTCCGTGAAGGTCCAGGAGTAGGGATGCTCGTCTCCTCCTTCGTCCACAACCCGGTCAAGGTCACCGTCGGCGTCCTGCTCGTCGCGCTCTTCGGGACGATCGGGCTCCTGTCGATGCCGATGCAGCTCACGCCCGAGGTGCAGACGCCGCAGATCACCGTCGAGACGCGCTGGCCCGGCGCGAGCCCGCAGGAGGTCGAGCGCGAGATCGTCCAGGAGCAGGAGGAGCAGCTCAAGGCGGTCGAGGGCGTGACCAAGATGACCGGCGAGTGCATGGACTCGATGGGCCGGATCACGCTCGAGTTCGCGGTCGGCACCGACATGGCCGAGGCGCTCCTGAAGGTCAACACGCGCCTCCAGCAGGTGCGCGAGTACCCCGAGGACGCCGACCAGCCGGTGCTCGCGTCCGCGTCGTCCGCCGACCAGCCGATCGCGTGGTTCATCCTGCGGCCGCGGATGCGCCCGCGCGCGGATCTCGAGGCGTTCGCGAAGGGCCACCCGCAGCTCCGTGGGGCGCTCGACCACGTGCTCGCGGCGCACAGCACGGGGCTCGCGCAGCGCCGGCTCGAGGCCGCGGCGAAGGAGCACCCGGAGCTCGCGGAGCTCCTGCCCCCGCCGATCGACGTCGAGAAGATGCGCCGGTTCGCGGAGGACTTCATCGAGGCGCGGTTCGAGCGCGTCGAGGGGATCGCGAACGCGAACGTCCTCGGCGGCCGCGAGGACGAGCTCCAGGTCGTCGTGGACCCGAGCCGCCTCGCCGCGCGCGGCGTGACGATCGCCGACCTGCGGACGGCGCTCCGCGCGCGCAACGAGGACACCTCGGGCGGCGACTTCTGGGAGGGGAAGCGGCGGTACGTCGTCCGCACCCTCGGCCAGTTCAACGACCCGAAGGAGGTCGAGGACCTGGTCGTCGCGCGGCGCGACGGCGCGCCGGTCTACCTGCGCGACGTCGCCACGGTCCGGCTCGGCTACAAGAAGCCGGACGGCACGGTCCAGAACTTCGGCGTCGCCTGCCTCGCGATCAACGCGCAGCGCGACACCGGCGCGAACGTCCTCGACGCGATGGAGGGGCTCAAGAAGGCGCGGGCGGAGCTGGAGAGCTCGGTCCTCGCGCCGCGCGGCCTCACGCTCGAGCAGGTCTACGACGAGACCGAGTACATCTACTCGGCGGTCGGCCTCGTGAAGGACAACATCGTCCTCGGCGGCATCCTGACCATCGCCGTCCTGCTGCTCTTCCTCCGCAGCGCACGCTCGACGCTCGTGATCGCGCTCGCGATCCCGACGAGCATCATCGGCACGTTCCTCCTGCTCCACGCGATGGGGCGGTCGCTCAACGTGGTGAGCCTCGCCGGCCTCGCGTTCGCGGTCGGCATGCTCGTGGACAACGCGATCGTCGTCCTCGAGAACATCTTCCGCCGCACGCAGGAAGGGGAGCCCCCCTTCGAGGCCGCGGTGAAGGGCACGCAGGAGGTGTGGGGCGCCGTCGTCGCCTCCACGCTGACGACGCTGGCCGTCTTCGTCCCCATCGTCTTCGTCGAGGAGCAGGCGGGCCAGCTCTTCCGCGACATCGCGCTCGCGATCAGCTGCTCGGTCGGGCTGTCGCTCGTCGTGTCCGTCACGGTGATCCCGCCGGCGACGGCGCGGATCCTCGCGCACCAGAAGGAGGGCGCGAAGCTCCCCTGGTTCGATCGCGTCCTCGCTCCCGTGACGGCGATCGGAGCGTCCCAGACCCGGCTCATCGGAGCGATCAACGCGTGGCTGCAGGGGGGCATCGTCCGCGGCGTGCTGACGGTCGCCATCCTCGTCGCCGCCGCGATCGGCGGCACGTGGGCGCTCTTCCCGGACGTCGAGTACCTGCCGAACGGCAACCGGAACCTCATCATCGGCATCCTCCTCCCGCCGCCCGGCTACAACAACGACGAGCTCGTGAGGCTCGGCACGACCGTCGCCGAGGGGCTCCGGACGCAGTGGGACGTCGATCCCGACTCGCCCGAGGCGCGGAGCCTGCCCTTCCCCGCGATCCGCGACTTCTTCTTCGTCGCGCGGAGCCGCCAGGTCTTCGTCGGGCTGCGCGCCTACGACGAACTCCGCGCGGCCGAGCTCGTTCCGCTCCTCCAGGGGATCATCTCGAAGGTGCCGGGCACGTTCGGGCGGGCGTTCCAGACGTCGCTCTTCGAGCGCGGCATCACGGCCGGGCGCACGGTGGACGTGGAGTTCACCGGGCCGGAGCTCGAGCGGCTGGTGCAGTTCGGCGGCCGCGCGTTCGGCACCGTGATGGGCACGATCCCGAAGGCCGTCGTGATCCCGCAGCCGAGCCTCGATCTCTCGAACCCCGAGGTGCACGTCCTGCCGCAGTGGGACAAGGCGGCCGACCTCGGGATGACCGCGGCCGAGCTCGGCTACGCGGTGGACAGCCTCGTGGACGGCGCCTACGCCGGCGACTACTTCGTGGGCGGCGACAAGATCGACCTGACGATCGTCGGCGACGAGAGCCGGGCCGCGCGCATGCAGGACCTCGACGACC
>JAKLKT010000106.1 GCA_023150495.1 Planctomycetota bacterium | reverse complement strand
GAGGTCGATCCCGAGCGCCTCTTCCTCGATCCGGTCCGCTCGAACAGCGTGCGGGAGAGGCCGGGCGGCTAGCCGCCCGGCGCGGCCGGGGCGGGCTCGGCCTCGATCTCCTTCTCGAGCTGCTTGATCGCGCGGTTCACCTGCACCATCTCGTCCGTGAGCTTCCCGACCGGGAGCCGCGAGCGGTACTCCTTCAGGTCCTTGAGGGCCGCGCGGCGGTCCGGCGGCTTCAGGAAGAGATGTGCCCTCGCGCGCTCGTACACGACCTGGTCGAGCCCGGGTTCGAGGGAGAGGATCGTGTTCGCCTCGGCGATCGCCTCCGGGAAGCGGTTCACGTAGACGAGGGTCTCGAAGAGCGCGCGCCGGACCGCGACCTCCTTCTTGATCGTGTTCGCGATGTTCTCCTCGTAGCGCTTCCGGAGCGCGGCGTCGTTCGAGAGCGATTGCGACTGCTCCTGCATCGGGTCGATGACGAGGAGCGCCTCGCGGCGCAGCTGCCAGAACTGCCGCGCGTTCGCCGCGATCTCCGCGTACTTCTGGAGGTTCGCCCTCGCCTGCTCCACGTGGCCCTGGAGCTCCTCCGGCCGGCTCGGGTCCATGAGGAGGATCTCGCAGTGCGCGATCCCGATGTGCGCGTCCGGCGTGAGCGAGGCGCTCACGCGGTAGGGGGTGAGCGCCGCGGGGTCGGCCCCCTTCCGCTTCGCCTCCGCCTCCTGCGCCTGCGCGAGCACCGTGTCGATCTCCATGACGCGCTTCAGCTGCACGATGCCCTTCGCCGCGTACTCCCGCGAGAGCGCGGCGTCCTCGGCGGCCCCCTTGATCTGCCCCTTCGACTCCCGGAGCCGGGACCGCCTCTGGTAGTGGGCGCCGAGCGTCCTGTAGGTGAGGCCGAGCCCGTAGACGCGCTTCACCTCCTCCCTCGGGTCGCGGCGCTCGCCGATCGCGACGAACTCCTTCGCGGCGTCGCCGAGCGAGGAGGGCTGGTTGATGAACATCAGGCTGTACGCGAGCCCGAGCCGGCACATGAAGTGGTCCTTGCGGATCGCGAGGGCCTCCTTGTACTGGGCCGCCGCCCGGACGAAGTCGCCGCCGTCGTAGAAGGTGGCCGCCCGCTGCCTCGCCTCGGCGAAGCTCGCGATCTCCTTGTCCCCCTCGTCCGTCCGGTCGCCGAAGAGGCCGTGGCATCCGGCGATGAGGGCAAGCAGGGCGGCGAGGGGCCAGCGGCGCATCCCGGAAGGATGGGGGGAGCCTGTCACGAGCGCGTCATTCCGGGCCCCCGGAGCCCCCCCGCGGCCTATTCCGCGCTCATGAGCAGCCGGGCAAGGCGGTCCGCCTCCCGACGGAGCCTCAGGACCTTCTCCTCCCTCACCTGGACGAGCCCGGGCTTTGCCCCCTTCGGCTTCGAGACGTTCCGGCGGTGGGTGTAGGTGATCTCCGCCGCCGTGGCCGTCCGCATCTTCGAGTAGTGGAGCGCGAGCGTAGCGGCGTCGAGAAGCGTCTGCTCCGGCACCTGTTCCCCCCGCTCCAGCGGGACGATCACGTGCGCCCCCGGGCACCCCCGGGTGTGGAGGAACAGGTCGTGGGGCCCCGCCACCCGCAGGGTCGTCTCGTCGTTGTCCTTCCCCCCCTTGCCGACGAGGATCCGCCGCCCGTCGGCGCTACGGAAGACCTTGTAGGGCTTTCGGGGCTCCTCCGGCTTCCCCTTCCGGCTCACCGGCAGGGCTTCCGGGAGGGCCTCGCCCGCCTCCGCGCGCGCGAGGAGGCCCTTCAGCGCGGCGAGGCGCTCCTCGAGCGCGGGACGGGCCCGCTCGGCCTTCCGGGCGGCCTCGAAGGCCCGGTCGACGTTCTCCTGCGGCGATAGCTTCGGATCCAGAGGAACCCCCTCGAACGCCTTCATCCCCTGCCGCAGCTCGCCGTACCCGGCGACGAGGACCTCCCCCTGCTTCCGGAGAGCCGCCGGGTCGGGGAGTCCCGAGATGTCCCGCTCGACCGCCGCGATGGCCTTCCGGAGCCGGTCGAGGGCCTTCTCGTCGGCCTTCTCCCGGACCTCCTCCCTTGCCTCCTGCGTCTCCTCACGGGCGAGCCGGTCGAGGGCGAGGTTGCTCGCGAACGGGGCGTCCGGGAGGTCCGGAGGGAGGAGCGACTCCTCCGGCGGGATCCTGGGGGGGGCGGGGGGGGCGTAGACCGCTCCGACGGGGTTGCCCCGGTGGCGGGCGGCGTCGCCGTCGAGCACGCGCACCACGGTCCCGTCCGCGTCGAGGAGCAGGAGGTTCCCGTGGCGGGCGAACGCCTCGACGACGAGGCGCCTTCTTCCGTGGCAGTCCACGTCGATCGCGACGACCCGGTCCTCCCCGAGGAGCGAGATCCCCTCGATCCGGCCGCCCCGGAGCGCCGAGCGGAGGATCGACCCGAAGACCGGCGGCTTCTCGGGCACGGCTGGCGGCGCGTCGGTCACGAGCACGCGGGCGCGGTTCGGCTCGAGGTCGATGAGCAGCGTCTCGGGCTTCAGCTTCAGCAGGAACGTGCGCGGGCCGCACTGGTAGACGTTGTCGATGAACCGGCCGCGGAGGAGTGACAGCTCCTCCACGGCGCGCCTGAGGTCACGGAGCGGGATCCGCATCCCCCCGCGCCCCCCTCGGCCCTAGTCGTCTTCGCTGATGAGCCAGCGGTCGGACGTCCGCTCGTACGCCGCGATCTCCTCCGGCCTGAAGAAGAGCGCGATCTCCTTCGCCGCGGACTCGGGCGAGTCCGAGCCGTGGACGAGGTTGTAGGAAGTCGAGTTCGAGAAGTCGCCCCGGATCGTGCCCGGCTCCGCCTTCCACCCGAACGTCGCGCCCATGAGCCGCCGCGTCGTCTCGACGGCGCGGGGCCCCTCGAGGACCGCGGCCACGAGCGGGGAGGAGGTCATGTACGCCACGAGGCCCTTGTAGAAGGGTTTCTGGGTGTGGGCGGCATAGTGGCGCGCCGCCAGCTCGGGCGTCATCCGCATCACTTTGAGAGCGAGGACCTGGAGGCCCTTGTCCTCGAAACGGGCGAGGATCCGGCCCGCGAGGCCCCGCTGGAGGGCGTCCGGCTTCAGGAGCAGGAGGGTGCGTTCCATGGAGCGACGGATTGTCGCCTTCCCCCAGAGGAATGGCAAAGAACCGGCCGATACAGGGGATGGCCCCTTCGGAGGCGGTTCCCCATGCGGTTTAGAGGCATAATGGCGGTCATGGGTCGGGCAGGGGTGCTCGTCTTCTGTCTGCTCGCGGCGTGCGCGAGCCGGAAGGAGCTGAACCTGCTCGAGCGCGAGAAGCTCCAGTTCCGCGCGGAGAACGAGAGGATCCGCGCCGAGGATCTCGAGGACCGTTACGAGCAGCAGAAGCGCAAGGCGGACGCGCTCTCGAAGGAGCTGCTCGCCATGGAGCAGGACCGGGACCGGCTCTATGGCGAGTATGACGTGCTGCGCGGGGAGGCCGTGCGTCTCGAGCGCGACGTGAAGGTCGCCGGGGAGCGGCGCGAGGGGCTCGGGAAGGCGCTCGCCGACGCGAAGGCGGAGGCCGCGCGCCTGCAGGCGGAGCTCGATGCGGAGAGGAAGGCGATCGCCGAGCTCGAGGAGCAGCTCCGGGCCGCGGAGGCGAAGCGCGCCGCGCTCGTCTCGACCGGGCAGCCCGCGGCAGAGTAGGACCGGGCCCGTCGCGCCGGGGTTCCCCGGGCCCCTCCCCTTCGTGCTCTGATAGTCTCTTCCGCGTGGAAGAGCTCACGCCGCGCCAGGTCGTCGCCCACCTCGACCGCTTCATCATCGGGCAGAAGGACGCGAAGCGCGCGATCGCCGTCGCGATCCGGAACCGCATCCGCCGGCAGCGGCTCGACGAGGGGCTCCGGAAGGACATCCTCCCGAAGAACATCATCCTCGCGGGGCCGACCGGCGTCGGGAAGACCGAGATCGCGCGGCGGATGGCCGCGCTCCTCAAGGCGCCCTTCCTCAAGGTCGAGGCGACGAAGTACACGGAGGTCGGCTACTACGGCCGCGACGTGGACACGATCGCGCGCGATCTCGTCGAGATCGGCGTCGCGCTCGTGAAGGCCGAGGAGCAGGCGAAGGTCCGCGAGAAGGCGAAGGAGGCGGCCGAGGAGCGGCTCCTCGACATCCTCGCCGGCGAGGCGCCGTTCACCGCGGACGACGCGGAGCGGGCGGAGCGGCGCCGGCGGCGGGAGGAGCTGCGCGGCCGGCTGCGCGGGGGCGACTTCGACCGCGAGCGGATCTCGCTCGCGATCGAGGCGCGGGGCGCCGGGTCGATGGACGTCTACGGCGCGATGGGCGTCGAGCAGATGGGGATCGACATGGAGGCGTTCCTCGACCGCGTCGCGCCGCCGCGGCTCGTCCAGCGGACCATGCCGGTCGCGCGGGCGCGCGAGGCGCTCGAGGCGCGCGAGGCGGAGCGGCTGCTCGACAAGGAGGCCGTGAATGCCGAGGCGATCCGGCGCGTCGAGGAGACGGGGATCGTCTTCCTCGACGAGATGGACAAGATCGTCGGCGCGGCCACGACGCACGGGCCCGACGTCTCGCGTGGCGGCGTGCAGCGCGACCTGCTGCCGCTCGTCGAGGGGTGCACGGTGCAGACGCGCTACGGGCCGGTGCGGACCGACCACGTGCTCTTCATCGGCGCGGGGGCGTTCCACAACGCGCGGCCGGAGGACCTGATCCCGGAGCTCCAGGGCCGCTTCCCGCTGCGCGTGACGCTCGAACCGCTGAAGGCGGACGACTTCGCGCGGATCCTGACCGAGCCCGAGAACTCGCTCGTGAGGCAGTACAAGGCGATGCTCGCGACGGACGGCGTGGACCTCGAGTTCACGCCGGACGGCGTGGAGGAGATCGCGGCGCTCGCGCAGCGGCTCAACACCGAGAAGAGCGACATCGGCGCGCGCCGCCTGCACATGGTGCTCGAGCGGCTGCTCGAGAACGTGTCCTTCGGCGCGCCCGAGGAATGCTCCCGCGTCCGCGTGGACGCGTCGTTCGTCCTCCAGCGCGTCGCGTCGATCTCGGAGTAGGCCTACCCCCTCGCGGCGCCGGAGAGGAACCGGTCCACCTCGCGATCCGAGCGGAGCGTGACGACCCTCCTCGTCGCGGCGGCGGCGGCGAGCTTCGCGACCACCTGCGGTCGGCTCTTCGTCGGGAAGTTCCACACCCAGCGAAGGAACTCGAGATCGAATCCCTCGGCGCAGCCGGGCGCCATGTCGGGACGGCTGCGACCGCGGTAGCGCAGCAGGCGGCGGAAGATGCGCAGGAGGCAGAGCCACCGCGAGCGGTCGAGGAAGATTGCCGTGTCACACGCCGCGAGGCGCACGTCGAGCGTCCCGCCGAAGTTGCCGTCCATGATCCAAGCGTCGCGTGCGACGAGATCCGCGACGATCCTCTGCCACTCCCCCTCGGCTGGCTCGACCCAGCCCGGTCGCCAGAAGGCGGCATCGAGATGGACGACGGGAAGCCCCGTGGCGGCGCCGAGCCGCGCCGCGAAGGTCGACTTCCCCGCCCCCCCTGAGCCGACCACGAGCACCCGCCGCATCCCCCGACGATACCGCCTCCACCCGCCGATTTGCCGGCGTCCCCTCCCGGGGGTACGCTGCCCCGCTTGCGCCGAACCCCTTCCGGGACCGCCGGTTGAACGCCATGTTGAAGACCGCGTACCGCACCCACACCTGCGGCGAGCTCCGCGCCTCGCACGCGGGGAAGACCGTCACCCTCGCGGGCTGGGTCCACCGCCGGCGCGACCAGGGCGGCCTCGTCTTCCTCGACCTCCGCGACCGCTACGGGTTCACCCAGGTGCGCGTGAGCGCGGAGGACAGCGCGGCCGCCCACGCCGCGGCCGCGAAGTGCCGCCCCGAGTTCGTCGTCCAGGTCGAGGGCGAGGTGCGAGCCCGCCCGAAGGAGGCGAGGAATCCGAAGCTCGCGACCGGCGAGGTCGAGGTCTCGGCGCGCGCGATCAGGGTCCTCTCCGAGTCGCCGACGCCGCCGTTCGAGATCGGCGGCGGCGACGTCTCGGACGAGATCCGCCTCGAGCACCGCCCCCTCGACCTCCGCCGGCCGGAGATGCAGAGCCACCTGCTCCTCCGCCACCGGATGAACAGGGTGATCCGCGCGTTCTTCGAGGAGCGCGAGTTCGCGGAGATCGAGACGCCGATCCTCGCGAAGCCCACGCCGGAAGGCGCGCGCGACTACCTCGTGCCGAGCCGGCTCCAGCACGGGAAGTTCTACGCGCTCCCGCAGTCGCCGCAGGTCTACAAGCAGATCCTCATGTGCGCGGGGTTCGACCGCTACTACCAGATCGCGCGCTGCTTCCGCGACGAGGACCTGCGCGCGCACCGCCAGCCCGAGTTCACCCAGCTCGACGTCGAGATGGCGTTCGTCGGCGAGGAGGAGGTCCTGCAGATCCAGGAGGAGCTGATCGTGCGGCTCCTCGCGGAGGCGGCGCGCGAGCCCATCCGCATCTCCCGGCCGATCCCGCGGCTCACCTACGACGAGGCGATGCTCCGGTTCGGGAGCGACAAGCCGGACCTGCGCTTCGGCCTCGAGATCAGGGACGTCTCCGAGCTCGGCAGGAAGAGCGACTTCAAGGTCTTCCACGCGGGCACGGTCCGCGGGCTCTCCGTGCCGGAGGGCGGCGCGATGTCGCGCGCGGAGATCGACGCGCTGCAGCCGGTCGCCGCCGAGTTCGGCGCGAAGGGCCTCGCGTGGATGAAGGTGGGGGGGTCCGGGGGCCACGGCGGCCCCGTGGCGAAGTTCTTCCCCGGCGCGACGCTGCCGGACCTCTTCGGGGCGAAGGAGGGCGACCTGCTCCTCTTCGTCGCGGACAAGGACCCCGTGGTCGTCGCGAAGAGCCTCGGCGCGGTGCGGAACCACGTCGCGCAGGCGCGGGGGCTCGTCCCCGCGGACAGGCACGTGGCGCTCCTCGTCACCGACTTCCCGCTCTTCGAGCCGGGCGAGAAGCCGGGCAGCTGGGTCTGCACCCGCCACCCCTTCACCGCGCCCAAGCCGGAACATCTCGCGTTCCTGTCCACGGACCCCGGCCGCGTGCGCTGCCAGGCCTACGACGCGGTGCTCGACGGCGTCGAGCTCGGCAGCGGCTCGATCCGCATCCACCGCCGAGACGTGCAGATGGAGGTCTTCAAGGTCCTCGGCCTCGCCGAGGAGGAGGTCCGCCACCGGTTCGGGTTCCTCTTCGAGGCGCTCACCTACGGCGCGCCGCCGCACGGCGGCTTCGCCTGGGGCCTCGACCGGTTCGCGATGCTCCTCACCGGCGCGACCTCGATCCGCGAGGTGATCGCGTTCCCGAAGACCGCGAAGGCCGTGGACCTCATGGCGGACTCCCCCGCGACCGTCGACCCGGAGCAGCTCGACGAGCTGGGCGTCCGGCTCAAGTAGCGATGCGCCCCTCCCCCCCGCGCCCCCCCTCTTCCCGGCCTCCCCGGGTGGTATCATCCCGGGCGTTCATGCGGATCCCGACTCGATGACCGTCGCGCGCGTCACGTTGCCTGACGGCAAGACCCTCGAGGTCCCCCTGAACAGCACCTGCGCCGACGTGGCGCGGAAGATCGGCCCGCGCCTCGCGAAGGACGCGGTCGGCTGCTTCTGGAACGGCGAGCTCTGCGCCATGGAGCAGCGGATCACCGGCGACGGGCAGATCCGCATCATCACCAAGGGGTCACCGGACGCGGTCCTCCTCATCCGCCACTCCGCCGCGCACCTTTGCGCCGCCGCGGTGCTCGAGCTCTTCCCCGACGCGCAGCTGGGGTTCGGCCCGCCGACCGCGGAGGGTTTCTACTACGACTTCGTCGTGAAGGAGCCGTTCACCCCGGACGACCTCGCGCGGATCGAGGCGAAGATGCGCGAGCTCGCGGCGCTGGGCCTCCCCTTCGAGCGGAAGGAGCTGGACCCCGTCGCCGCCGGCAAGGAGCTCCGCCGCCTCGGCTACAAGCTGAAGGCGGAGTACCTGGAGGAGCTGAAGCTCAAGGGCGACGTGATCTCGTTCTACGTGAACGGGAACCGGTTCAGCGACATGTGCCGCGGGCCGCACGTCGCGTCGTTCGGCGCGATCCCGGCGTTCAAGGTCCTCTCCGCGTCGGGCGCCTACTGGCGGGGCGACGCGAGCGGGATCCCGATGCAGCGCATCCACGGCACCGCGTTCCCGTCGGAGGCGGAGCTGAAGAAGCACCTCGATCTGGTCGAGGAGGCGAAGAAGCGCGACCACCGGAAGCTCGGGTCGGAGCTCGACCTCTTCTCCTTCCACGAGGAGGCGCCGGGATTCCCCTTCTGGCACGCCGGCGGCGTCGTCCTCTGGCGCGAGCTCACCGGTCGGGGCACTACGACCACTACCGCGACAACATGTACTTCGTGGAGAAGGAGGACCGCTCCTTCGCCGTGAAGCCCATGAACTGCCCGGGCGCCTGCATCGTCTACCGGACCGCGATGCGCTCCTACAAGGAGCTGCCGCTCCGGCTCGCGGAGTTCGGGATGGTGCACCGCTACGAGCTGTCGGGCGTGCTCCACGGGCTCTTCCGCGTGCGCGGGTTCGTGCAGGACGACGCGCATGTCTACTGCACGCCCGACCAGATCGAGGCCGAGGTCATCGACTGCCTCGACATGCTCGAGAAGGTGTACAAGGTGCTCGGCTTCGGCGTGCCCGAGATCAAGCTCTCGACCCGGCCCCCGGACCGGATGGGCTCGGACGAGATCTGGGACAAGGCGGAGGGCGCGCTCGCCGGCGCGCTGAGGAACTGGGGGAAGAGCTACCGCGAGGCGCCGCAGGAGGGCAACTTCTACGGCCCGAAGCTCGACTTCGACCTGACCGACAGCCTCGGCCGGAAGTGGCAGTGCGGAACGATCCAGCTCGACTTCCAGATGCCGGAGCGGTTCGGCCTCGAGTACGTCGGCAAGGACAGCGGCCGCCACCGGCCGGTGATGATCCACCGCGCGATCCTCGGCTCGCTCGACCGGATGATCGGCGTGCTCGTCGAGCACTACGCCGGGAAGTTCCCGGTCTGGCTCGCGCCCACCCAGGCGCTCCTCCTCCCCGTGACCGACAAGACCCTTCCCTACGCGAAGGACGTGGAGGCGCGGATGCGCGCCGTCGGGCTCAGGGTCGACGTGGACGAGAGGAACGAGAAGATCGGCGCCAAGATCCGCGACGGGATCGGCCGCAGGATCCCCTACCTGCTCGTGGTGGGGGAGCGCGAGGCCGCGGCGGGCACGCTCTCGGTCCGGCCGCGCGACGGCGAGGACAGGGGCGCGCTCCCCGCGGCAGAAGTCATCGAGGACATCCGCAAGAGGCACGCCTCGCGTGCCCTTGACCTTTAGGAGGAAGAGGAACATTCCGCGACGCCCGCACCAAGCCAAGAGCACGCGCGACATCGGGCCGCGCGTGAACGAGCGGATCCGCGCCCGCGAGGTCCGCGTCATCTCCCACGAGGGGAACCAGATCGGGGTGTTCCCCCGCGACGAGGCGCTGCGCATGGCGCAGGACATGGGCCTCGACCTCGTCGAGGTGGCCGCCGACGCGCGGCCGCCGGTCTGCCGCATCCTCGACTTCGGCAAGTACAAGTACGAGGAGAAGAAGAAGACGCGCGGCCGCAAGAAGGGCGGCTCCCAGATGAAGGAGCTGCGCATGCGCCCGAAGACGGAGGAGGGCGACCTCACGACGAAGGCGAAGCGCGCGCGGGAGTTCCTCGCCGACGGCGACAAGGTCATGTTCACCGTGCTCTTCCGCGGAAGGGAGCTCTCCCGCCAGGACCTCGGCACCGACGTGCTGAAGCGCATCGTCGCGATGCTCGAGGACGTGGCGAAGGTCGAGCGGCCCCCGATGATGGAGGGGCGCCGCATGAGCATGACGATCGCGCGGAAGTAGCGTCCGCCGGAACCTCTGCGGATCCGGAAGCGCCGCAGCTTCCGGGCGAGGGGGCCTCCGGGGGATGGCTGCTCGTCCGGCGCGCGGTGCTGGCCCCGGGGGGGCATCCCGTACCCCCGGTGGCGGCTCGCCGGCCTTCCGGGTGGGAAGATCCTACGCGCCCCTCTCGCCCGACCCCGCGCGACACAGCCGGCGGGCCGCCTCCCGGGCCCCAGGGTCGCCGACGAGGAGCAGCAGATCGCCCGCCTCGAGACGGGTGTCGCCGCGCGGGATGATCACGCGGTGGTGGCGCCGGATCGTCGCGATGACGCATTGCGATGGCCACTGCAGTTCGCGGAGCGTGCGCCCGGCCGCAGGGGCGCCCGCCTCGAGCCTTGCCTCCTCGATGTCGCTGCCGCCCAGGATGCCGATGCGCGTCTGCGCCGCTCGCTGGCGCCTGGCCGCGCGCCGCGCGAGCGCCGCGTCGTAGGCGCGGATGAGATCGCTCCGCCGGAGCAGGCCGACCACCTTGCGCGGCTCGTCCCTCCTGACGACCGGCAGGCGTCCGACCTCGCCCGGCGCCATGCGCCGCAGTGCCTCGCCGATCGGCTCGTCGGGGTGCGCGACGAGCACCTCCCGCGTGCAGTGCGCG
>JAKLKT010000105.1 GCA_023150495.1 Planctomycetota bacterium | reverse complement strand
CGTCGATCTCCTCCGGCATCCCGCGCGCACCGTGCGCGTCGAGGCCGCGTACGCGCTCGCGCGCGCGGGCTGGCGGCCGCCGGACACGCCGCGGGGGCTTCGCGACGACGCGCGCTCGTTCGTCGTGCGGCAGTACGGCGCGACACCGCTGCTCGTGCGCGCGGCGTGGATCCTCGACGCGATCGGCGGCTCGGACGAGATGGCGTACATCCTGCCGGCGATCACGGAGCGCGCGCCGCTCGAGGGGGCGCCGCTGATCATCCGGCGCGGCCGCGCTCTCGCGCAGGCGGGGAAGCACGCGGAGGCGCTCATCGCGTACGACGACGCGCGGCGGATCCTCGGCGACGCGACGCCGGCGGTGCTCTACGTGGACTCGGCGGACTCGCTCGCGGCGACAGGCGACCTCGCGGGGGCGGAAGGCGTCTGGAGGCATGCGATTGCCCGCATCGACCCTTCGGGCGTCGAGCACGCGATCGTCGCAGCACGGCTGCTCGGGGTGGAGGGGCGCGGGGAGGAGGGGCTCTCGCTCCTCGCCCCGGTCGCCGCCCGGCTCGCGGAGGATCCCGTGGGCGGGGACATGCTCCGCCGCGTGCGGTGGTCGATGGACGAGCTCGCGCGGTAGGCGTCCCTGCCGCCCGGCGCGTGCGCCAGCGCCGGCGCAGGTGGCCGGCCTCGACCCCTTGTCGCGCAGCGACTTGGGGAATCCCCGCAGGTCAACCGCTGACCTGCAAGCTCACGGAGGGGGAGGGGGCGGGGCCGGAGATGCGGGTGCGGAGGCAGAGGATGCGGCCGCTCGACGCGCGCAGGACGACCACCAGCTCCTCGACCGGCTTGCCGTCGCGCTCTCCCGTGAAGCGCTCCGCGAGCGTCTCCGCGGCGCCCGGGATCCCCGGAGCCTCGGCCGGCGCCCGCCCGGCCTTCGCGACGTAGCCCGCGAACCCGCCGTGGAAGAGGTCCATCCAGGCCTTCAGCGGGATGTCGTCGCGCACGCCGTACTCGAAGAGGCGCACGAGCACGCCGTGGCGCACGTCCTCGAGACGCTTCTCGAACGCCACGCGGAGCCCCGGGTCCGCGCCGAGGTCGACCTCCTTCCGCAGGAAGCCCTCCGGCTTCACGATGCGGAACCCGAACTCCGCGCTCTCGATCGCGCGCTCCGCGCGGTCGGCCTTCTCCTCCGCCGTGAGCGGCGGGGAGAGGAGGCGGAACCCCCTGCGGAAGATGTCGAGCCCCTCCCTGCACGCGTCGATCCCCTCCGTCGCCGCGCCGTAGACGGTCTCGATCGCCTCGTGCTCGAGGAGCGCCGCGTCGCGGCCCGCCCACGAGGACTTTCGCACGTCCTCCTTCCCGTCGTCCGCGCCGGGGAAGCGGTAGTGGGACGCGCGTCGCCGGAGCTCCGCCTCGACATCCACCGCCCCCTCGACGTGCCCGCGCAGGAGGTGGACGTAGGCGTGCGGGATCTCGTCGATGGCGTAGGCGAAGACGAGCGCGTCCGGGCGCCGCGTCCAGCCCCGCGGCAGCTCGCCGAGGACCCGGTAGTTCCATGCCTCCTCCCGGAAGAGCTCGGGCGCGGGCGCCGCGAGGGCGGCGGACGCAAGGAGGATCGCGGAGGCGCAGAGCCGCGGGAGGCGGCGCTCCGGTCCGGTGGCGGATCTGCCTAGCGGCACGGCGCCGGGGAGCCTACTCGTCGACCGGCTTGAAGCTCTTCATGAACTCGTCGAGCTGGTTCTTGAAGGTCTTCTCGGCCTCGCCGCCCCAGAAGTGGATCTCGATCTGGTACTGGCGGTCGTTCTTGCACTGCGCGAAGTACCAGATCATGATTTCGGGCGTCGTGCGACGTCCCACGAGCTTCAGCCGGATCGCGTCCTTCGACAGCGGGAACTTCTTGTAGTCCTTCTCGATCTCCTCGGGGAGGCGGCTCTTCTCGTTGAACGTCTGCTTGAAGCTCTGCAGCGTGCGGTCCGCGAGCTGCTCGATCGTGAACTGCTGGTTCTTCTCGAGCTGCGCGTAGACGCGGACGAGGATCGAGCTCTGCTCGATCGTGCGGTTGAACTTCGCGACGCAGTGGTTCCGGACCTCGGACTCGTCGAACTTCTCCGGCGGCGTGCTCAGGAGCCCCTCGGGCTTCACGAACTTCAGCCGCCAGTAGTCGAGCTTCATCTCCGCGCGCGCGATCTGCTCGGGGTCCGGGCCCTCCTTCCCCTTGCTGGCGCCGGCGCCGGCCGGGCCGCCGGGGCCCTCGCCCTTCTTGGCCTTCGGGTCCGCCTTCACCTCCTCGATCTTCAGGAACTTGAAGGAGTCGCGGATCTTCCCGATCTCCTCCTCGAGGCCGGTGTCGCCGACGGCCCGGTTCGTCCGCACGACGTGGACGACGTAGAGGTTCCTCCCCATGCGCGTGATGTGCCACGTCACGTGGCCCATTCCCGAGTCGCTGACGAGGTCGCCCTTGACGTCCCGGCAGTAGGCCTCCTGGCCGCCGAGGGTCGCCTTTTCCTCCTTCAGGTCGCGCGGGTTCGCGAGGCATCCCTCCATCGAGGACGCCCACCGCCCGGCGATCGTCTCGAGGCTCGTCGCGGCGAGGTCGCGGTTCAGGGGGAAGACGATGACCTGCACCTCCGCCGATGCGAGCGGCTCGGAGTCCGCGAACACGGTCCGGAAGTGGGCCTTGATGTCCTTCCTCTCCTTGTGCTCGATCCTGTCCCAGTCGCCCGCCTTGTCCGGGGGCAGCGAGATCTCGAAGTTCGAGGCCTCGTCGCGGAGCGTCGCCTCGTCCGCGGCGATGGCGGCCCCGGGCGCGCCCGGGATCGCGGCGAGGAGGATGGCGGCGAGCCGGCTTCCCCGCATCGTCACTTCTTTGCCGCCCGGAACTTCTTCCGGAAGGTCTTGATGCCCTCGGCGAAGGTCGTGGCGCCCGTGCCGCGCGTCTTCAGCTCGAACTCGATCCGCCAGCCGCTCTGGTCGGTGACCATGTTGATCTCCGTCGCATGGAAACCGGCGATCTCGCCCTCGAGCTCGCACCCGTCGCCGTCGATCGAGCCGATCTTCACGGTCTCGGGCTTCTTCGGCAGCCGCCCGGTCCCGCGCGCCTGCGACTCGAAGTTGCTGATCCAGGACTCGAAGACCTGCTTCTTCTCCATGAACTGCGTGTTGGGCGCGAGCGACTTCGCGCTCCGCGCCACCACCGTGATCCAGACCCAGCCGTTGTTCGCGTCCTGGGCGACGACCTGGATCGCCACCGGGTCGCCCAGCGCGATGGTGCCGGTCGGACCGCTCACCTGCTTCGCCTCCTGGAAGCCGGGCGGGAGGACGAAGTCGAACTTCAAGGCGGCGGCGACCTTCGTGCCCTTCTTGTACTCGTGGACCTTGGACACCTTCCGCTCCTTCGCGTTGGCCGGGTCGGCCAGCGTGTTGCCGAAGGCGCCGTTCTCGCCCTGGAGCGGGGGCGGCATCGCCTCGCTGGACGTGAGCTCGAACGACTCCTGGATCGCCTCGATCTCCGCGAGCATCTTCTCGTCGTCGTTGAGGACGCGCGCCGTGTTCACGACGGTGAGGTAGAGGTAGGGCGAGAGCATCGCCACCCGGCCGCGGACGACGAGGTCCTTGAACTCGGGCACCTTGACCGACGTGTCGCCGCGCCGGACCAGCGCCTCCGCCTCGTCGATCTTCGCCCGCTCCTCGAGCGTGACCCCGCGGACCTCGAACCCGCACGACTTGCGCGCCTTGCCGAGCTGCTTGCGCGTGTCGATCGTCGGGCGCGCCATCTTCGAGTAGCCCTCCCCGAAGAACCTGTCGAAGAGCTTCAGCTCGCCGTTGACCACCTTCTCGACGGCGTCGCCCGCCTCGTTCTGGTCGAAGAACTCCGCATTCGAGATGTGGACGCGGTAGACCTGGACGAACCCGGCGGTCGCCTCGCCGGCCGTCCGGCTCATCTGCACGCGCAGCCACGCCTCCGGGTCCTCCTGGGGGGAGTGGTCGAGCGTCCAGCCCGGCGGCATGCTCACCTTGAGCTTCGCCACCTTGTCCTCGATGACGAGCGGCTCGCCCTTCGGCGCCTCGCCCCCGCCGGCAGCCTCGCCGCCGCCCGCGGGCTCCTCCTTCTCTTCCTCCCCGCACCCCTCCTTCTCCTCCTCCTCCTCGGCGAAGGGGTTCGGGTCCTCGAACTTGACCGCATCCCAGATCGCCTTGATGGCGTCGGCCGCCTCCGCGTGCGCGCCGCCGGAGGAGACCTCGAGGATCCGGAAGAACACGTCGTTGTGGACGAACCCGCAGCCGCGGAGCCGGATGTCGGCGCCCTTGTCGGTCTTGCCGCCGATCGTGTAGCGCGTCGCCCGCACGCCGCCGACCATCAGGGGCTCGGTCGTCCACGGGATGTCGGTCGTGGTCAGGATCTTCCCGTGCGACGCCTTCTCGTTCGCGAGCCAGGGGCCCTCGTCGAAGCCGGTCGCGGGGCCGGTCTCGACCTGGAAGAGCACGTACTTCGTGCGGTTCAGGTCGTAGATCGCCGCGAACCGGACGCTCCCCTGCTCCCGGGATGCCTCCCGGCTCCATTGCTCCGGAACCTGGACGACGAGCCCGCTCTTCGCGTCCTTCGCCGTCTCCGCCTCCTCCTGCGCGAACGCGGGGCCGAGGGCGAGGATGGTGAGCAGCAGCGGCAGTCTGCGCATGGTCTCTCCTTGGCCCGGCGGCGGTGGCGCCGGGCTTTCCGATCCGAAGCCGACCATGGCATTGTACGCGCCCCGCGCCCGGAATGGGGGGGGCTCCGGGGGCCGGGCCGCTACTCCGGCGGGGCCGCCGTCCCGGCTGCCTCGTCGGGGGCGCCGGCCTCCTGCGGCGGCACGACCGCGCACGCGAGGAGCCGGTCCCCGGGCTTCGGGTTCATCACCCGCACGCCCTGGGTGTTCCGGCCGATGACCGAGATCTCCGCGACGCGCGTGCGGACGATCATCCCCTTCGCGCTGATGAGGACGATCTCGTCCCCCTCGTCCACGACGCAGGTGGCGACGACCTTGCCGTTGCGCTCGCTCGTCTGGATGTCCTTCAAGCCGAGGCCGCCGCGCGTCTGCGGCCGGTACTCGGCGACGAACGTCCGCTTGCCGTAGCCGTTCTCGCAGAGCGTCAGCAGCGCCGCCCCGTCGCGGGCGATCGCGAGGCCGACGACCTCGTCGCCATCGCGGAGCTTGATGCCGCGCACGCCGCGGGCGGTGCGGCCCATGCGGCGGACGTCGCCCTCCGGGAACCGGATGGCCATGCCCTGCGCGGTCGCGAGGATCACCCCCTCGCCTCCCTGCAGCAGCGCCGCCCCGAGAAGGGAGTCGCCCTCGTCGAGCTCGCACGCGATGATCCCCGTCTGGCGGGCCGCGTTGCGGAGGAGCGAGAGGGTCACCTTCTTCACGACGCCCTCCCGGGTCGCGAAGAGGATGTCCCGGTCGTCGAAGTCCTTGATCGCGAAGGCGGAGGTGACCTCCTCGCTCTCGCGCAGCTCGAGGAGGTTCTTGATGTTCCTCCCGGCGCTCTCGCGGGCGAGCTCCGGGATCTCGAAGACCCGCTTCGCGAAGGCGCGGCCCTGCGTCGTGAGGAAGAGCAGCGTGTCGTGCGAGTGCGCCGACCAGAGCTGCGTGATGAAGTCCTCCTCCTTCGTGGCGGCGCCGATGATCCCGCGCCCCCCGCGCCCCTGCGCGCGGTAGGTGTCGAGCTTCACACGCTTCAGGTAGCCGCCCCGGCTCATCGTCACGACCACGTCCTCGGGCGCCACCAGCTCCTCGCGCTGGAACTCGACCGCCTCGCCCGTGATCTCCGTCATCCGGCGCCGGCCGTGCTTCTCCTTGATCTCCTGGAGCTCGCCTACGATCACGTCGAGCACCTTGCGCTCCGAGGCGAGGATCGCCTTGTACTCGGCGATCTTCCTGCGCAGCTCGTCGAGCTCGTCCACGAGCTTCTTCCGCTCGAGCCCGGTGAGCCGCGCGAGCGTCATCCGGAGGATCGCCTCGGCCTGCTTGTCGCTGAACTGGAACCGGTCGACGAGGCGCGCCTGCGCCATCTCGGGGCTCTCGCTCTTCCGGATCGTGTCGATCACCTGGTCGATGATGTCGAGCGCCTTGAGGAGCCCCTCGACGATGTGGGCGCGCGCCTCGGCCTTCGCGAGAAGGAAGCGGGTGCGGCGCCGCACGACCTCGATCCGGTAGTCGCGGTAGTTCTGCAGCAGGTCCTTCAACCCGAGCGTCTCCGGCCGCCCGTTCACGAGCGCGATGGCGTTGACCCCGAAGGTCTCCTGGAGCGGGGTGTGCTGGTAGAGGAGGTTCTCGGTGACCTTCGGATCCTCGCCCTTCTTGAGCTGGAGGTGGATCCGGTAGGGGTTCGTGCGGTCGGCGTAGTCGTCGAGCCGCGCGATGCCCGGGAGCACCCCCTCCTTCACGAGCTCCGCGATGCGCTCGATGATCAGGTCGCGCCGCGGCGGGTAGGGGATCTCCTCGACGATCAGCGACCAGCGCCCCTCCTTCTCCTCCTCGGCCGTGATGCGGCCGCGGACGATGAGGCGCCCGCGCCCGGTGGCGTAGGCGTCGAGGATCCCCTGGCGCCCGCAGATCACTCCGCCCGTCGGGAAGTCGGGGCCGGGCATCACCTCGAGAAGCTCCTCG
Source organism: Planctomycetota bacterium (assembly GCA_023150495.1). Classification (GTDB taxonomy): domain Bacteria; phylum Planctomycetota; class PLA2; order PLA2; family PLA2; genus PLA2. Next base: position 3,042 of record JAKLKT010000105.1, on the reverse strand, counting down.
AGCGTGCACTCCGGGTTGTTGATGTACCGGATGAGCGCGTCGCACACCTCGCCCGGGTTGTGGGGCGGGATGTTGCTCGCCATGCCGACCGCGATGCCGATCGACCCGTTCACGAGGAGGTTCGGGAACTTCCCCGGGAGCACCTTCGGCTCGGTGCGCGACTCGTCGTAGTTCGGCTGGTAGTCGACCGTGTCGAGCTCGAGATCCGCGAGCAGGTCCACGGCGGCCGCGGTCATCCGCGCCTCCGTGTACCGCATGGCCGCCGGCGGGTCGCCGTCAACCGATCCGAAGTTCCCCTGCCCGTCCACGAGCGGGACGCGCATGTTGAAGGGCTGGGCGAGGCGCACGAGCGTCGGGTAGATCACCGCCTCGCCGTGAGGGTGGTAGTTGCCCGACGTGTCGCCCGCGATCTTCGCGCACTTCCTGTACTTCGCCCCGGGCGTCAGGTTCAGGTCGTGCATCGCGACGAGGATCCGCCGCTGGGAGGGCTTCAGCCCGTCCCGCACGTCCGGGAGCGCCCGCGACACGATGACGCTCATCGCGTAGCGCAGGTAGCTCGTCTTCATCTCCTCCTCGATGAGGAGGTTCTTGATCCGGTCCGGCGGGTCCCGCGAGAAGGGGGCGCCTTCGCCGGGCGTCTCAGGCGTGTCGACGGGGGGCTCCATCAGGAAGCCCCGTACGCTACCATGCACCCGCGGAACCGTCAAGGTGAGATGCCGACGTAACTCTTTGTCCTGAAACGATTTGCATGTACCGCTTCCTTGCCGTCCTGACCGTCGCGCTCGCCGTCCTTGCGACCCTTCTGTGGGGCTCGAAGAGGGGGGGATCCGGGGGGGATGGACCGTCCCGCGCACGCGTCGAGGAGCGCGAGGGAGTCCTCGTCGTGCGGCTCTCCGGGCCGCCCCGGTCGAAGGGCCGCGCGCTCGGCGAGGCGCTGCGGGGGCGGATCCGCGCCGAGCTTTCCCGCGCTCTGCCGGACGAGGGCCTCCGGGAGTTCGCGGTGAAGACCTGCGGGGAGAAGCTCGCGCGCTTCCTGCCCGGCGCCTGCCGGCTGGAGATCGAGGGGATCGCGGAGGGAGCCGGGATCTCGTTCCAGGAGGCGCTCTTCCTCGACACGCGGTACGAGATCTCGGCGTTCGGGCTCGTCCGGGGCGCCGCGGACCTCCCGGCCGAGGGGGCGGTCGGCCCGGGCCCGGAGGCGGCGTGCCTCCTGCCCTCCGAAGCGGCGCGCGACCTCGTCGTCGTCATCCACGAGGACATGGACCCGCCGCTCGCGCTCGTGGCGAGGCCCGGGATGGCCGGCGGGTTCCTCGGCGCGCGCGGCGACATCGCGGCGGCGATGCGCCCGGCGCGGCAGGAGGCGACGCCGCCGCTGAGCGGGCTCGTCTGGACGCTCCTCTTCCGGCGCATCCTCGAGGAGGCGCCCCTTGATCCCCGGGAGGAAGGCACGGGCCCCTTCTCCGTCGCGATGGCGCTCCCCGGCCGAGCCGCGGCGACGCTCAACCTCGGCGGGTCCGGGGCGGCGTGGTTCGCCGCCAAGGGCCCGCACGCGATGACGACCGACGAAGAGGCCCCGCCCCGGCGCGCGGCCCACATCCCGCATCTCTCGCGCGAGGCTTCGGCGAACGCGCGGATCGCCGAGGCGGCTGCGCTCCTCCTCGCGGGGACGCCGCCTTCGGGCCTCGTCCGCGTCAGCCTCCGGGGCGGCGCGACGGGCCTCCTCGTGGTCGAGGGGGCGGAGGGGCGGCGGACCATCCCCTTGGGCGCGCGGTAGCGGCCCCCGGAGCCCCCCCGACTCCCTATCCCGGACCGCGGCGTGGTGCTAAGTTGTCCCCCGATGCAGCGAAGAGCGTCCGTCCTCGGCGCGCTTCTGGCCATCTGCGCGCTCGCGCCCGGCCAGGAACAGCCCAAGCCCACGCCGGCACCCGTCCCCGCCCCCTCCGCGAAGCCGGCGGAGCCGGTCTCGACGACCTACGAGAACCCGGAGCTGGGCCTCTCCTTCGCGGGCGTCTACGGCTGGACGGCGAAGGTCGCATCGGCCTCCGGCGCATGGAGCGAGCTCGCCCGGTACGACAGCGACGAGCAGAACGACTCCTTCGTCCTCGTCCTCGTCCGGGACAACCCCTACGGAACGCTCTCGGAGCTCCGCACGGCGCTCGGCCAGGAGTTCAAGGAGACGCCCGAGCCCGCGCCCGGCCGCCCCGCCTACAAGGAGATCTCGTTCAGGGACGTCCAGATGGCGAAGGGCACGAGCCTCCCCGGCATCGAGGTCGAGGGTGTGGCCGTCGAGCTCACGGAGGACGGAAAGAAGCGCGAGCGCGCGCTCCTCGTCCGCACCTACTACGGGCAGAACCGCCTCTTCCGCGTCCACTGCTCCGCGCGCCGCGCGCGCGTGAAGCGGGTGCGCGACCTCTTCGAGCGCGCCGTCTCGGGGCTCACGATCACCGCGGTCGACGAGAAGACGTCGCGCGGCATCCCGTTCCGCAGCGTCCAGGGCTCCTACGCCTGCGTCGTCCCCGAGGGGTTCGGCATCGTCCGCCCGCCGGACGCGTCGCTCGCCGACGCCCGGTTCGAGATGAAGGGCATCGTGGTGAGCGTCATCAGCGCGCCGTACGACGGCACGCTCGCGGACCAGATGCAGGAGCTCGCGGACTACTACCGCGACGCGCTCAAGATGGACGAGCAGGCGACGCAGTTCGCGGGCGCCGAGGGCTTCCGCGGCGTCGTGACGAAGCCGGACGGCGTCACGTTCATCGCGGGCGTCATCAAGGACCGCCGCGTCTACCGCGTCCACACCGCCGGGCCGGCGAAGCGCGCCGACGACGCGAGGAAGGTCCACGAGGAGTTCCTGAAGGGCTTCAAGATCGGTCGGCAGTCATGAAGGCCGTGCTCCCGCTCCTGCTCGGCATCGCGGGGGGCGTCCTCGGCGGCCTCCTCGCGCACGCGCTCCAGCCGGAGCCCCCGCCGGCACGCGTGCCCGTGCCCGAGCGGCCCGCTCCGTCGCTGGACGAGGCGGCGGTGGAGCGGATCGCGATGGCCGTG
>JAKLKT010000763.1 GCA_023150495.1 Planctomycetota bacterium | reverse complement strand
GGCCCTCGTGCGGCTCGCGCGTCGCGCGGGTGGCGAGGGCGACGGCGACGACGCAGCTCGCGGGGCCCGTGGGGGCGGGCGGCGGCGCCGTTGCGCACGCCGCGAGGAGAAGAAGGAGGGGGGCGCGGGGGGCCACGGGTCGAAGGGTAGCGTGCGCCGGGGACGGCACCGGTAGAATCCGCCCTCCGTGGCGGGCGACACGCGGTCGGAGAGGGCGGCGCTCCTTGCGCTCGTGCTCGGCGGCGCGGGCATCGCCTTCGCGCCGATCTTCGTCCGCTGGTCGGAGGTCGGGCCGGTCTCCACGGCGTTCTGGCGGCTCGCGCTGGCGGCGCCGGTGATGTGGATCTGGACGGCGCGGGAGCGGACGCGGCGCCCGGCGTCGAGGCGCGAGGTCCTCCGTCTCGTCGCGCCCGGCCTCTGCTTCGCGGCGGACCTCGGGACGTGGCACTGGTCGATCCGGTTCACGACCGTCGCGAACGCGACGCTCCTCGCGAACCTCGCGCCGGTGTTCGTGACGCTCGGGGGGTTCGTGCTCTACCGGCGCGCGTTCGGCCGGCTCTTCCTCGCCGGGCTCCTCGTGGCGCTCCTGGGCATGGCGCTTCTCGCGGGCGAGAGCTTCGGGATGGGGGAGCGCCGCCTGCGCGGGGACGCGCTCGGGCTCCTGACGGCGGTGTTCTACGCGTCCTACATCCTCGCGATCAGCCGGGTGCGCGAGGACTTCTCGACGGCGACCGTGCTCGCGTGGAGCGCGTCGGCGGCCGCGGTCGTGCTGCTGCCGCTCTGCCTCCTGACGGGCGAGACGTTCCTTCCGCGGACGGCGCGGTGCTGGCTCGACCTCCTTGGCCTCGCGCTCGTGTCGCACGTGCTCGGGCAGGGTCTTGTCGCCTACGCGCTCCGCCACCTGCCCGCGTCCTTCTCGTCGGTGACGCTCCTCGTGCAGCCGATCGGCGCGGCGCTCCTCGCGTGGCACTTCTTCGGCGAGCGGATGGGGCCCCGCGAGGCGGTCGGCGCCGCGGTCATCATCGGGGGGATCCTCGTCGCCCGCGCGGGCTCCCGCCCGGCGGCGGCTGCGCCAGCGCTCACCGCAACGGGTTCCGGCGGCGTCGCAGGTCAACCGACCTGCAGTTCTCTCAGGAGCGCGGCTTCGGGGGTGCCGGGGGCGGGGGTCTCCCCGTAGCCCCACCGCGCGCGCGGCGGCAAGGACATGAGGATCGACTCCGTGCGGCCGCCCGTCCTGAGGCCGAATGTCGTGCCCCTGTCGTACAGCAGGTTGAACTCCACGTAGCGGCCCCGGCGGATCTCCTGCCACCGGCGCTGTGCCTCCGTCACGGGCGTCCCGATCCGCCGCTTCGCGATCGGCACGTAGGCGTCGAGGAACGCCCGTCCGGCGCGTGCCACGAACTCCGCCACGCGGGCACGCCGCGCACCGTCGTCCACGAGGAGGTAGTCGAAGAAGATCCCGCCGACGCCACGCCGCTCCCCGCGGTGGGGGAGGAGGAAGTAGCGGTCGCACGCCTCCTTCCACGCCGGGTAGTCCCCGACGTCGTCGAACTCCTCGCACACGCGCTTCCACACGCCGTGGAAGTGCTCCTTGTCCTCGCGGTGGAAGTAGTAGGGCGTGAGGTCGGCGCCGCCGCCGAACCAGCGCTTGTCGCCGTGCTCCAGATACCTGAAATTCATATGGGCCGTGGGGACGTGCGGGGAGTGCGGGTGCAGCACGACCGAGACGCCCGTCGCGGTGAACGCGGTGCCCGACCCGGGGATCTCCTTCGCGAAGGCCTCGGGCAGGTGGCCGTGGACGAGCGAGAAGTTCACGCCCGCCTTCTCGAGCACGGCCCCGTCGAGGAGCACGCGGGTGGTTCCCCCCCCGCCCCCCTCCCTCCTCCACTCGTCGCGCCCGAAGCGGCCCTTCCCGTCGAGCGCCTCGAGCCCGGCGCAGAGGTCGCTCTGGAGCTCTCGCATCAGCTTGTCCATGGGCCCTCCAGGTGGCGTGCGTCGTTGATCATCGTGAGCTGCGGCCGGCCGTGCCGGAAGTCGACGACCGAGAGCCC
>JAKLKT010000104.1 GCA_023150495.1 Planctomycetota bacterium | reverse complement strand
GCCACGGGTTCCTGGCCGCGCGCGACCGCGCCCACGAGCGCCGCGGCCCCCGCGCCGCGCAGGATGTCGCGGCGGGTGACACGGATCCTGCCGTCCTCCATGGAGACCTCCCTCGATGCCGGAGGATACTGTACCCGCCCTCGGCCTGCTACGCTTCCCGGCATGGGAGAGGATCTCCAGAGCTTCCTCAAGGGCTTCGCCGTCCAGGCGTTCCTCTCGCTCTACATCGTCGTGAACCCGACGACGGTCTCGTCGGTGTTCCTCGGGGTGACGAAGCAGGCGTCGGCCGCGGAGCGGCGGAAGATCGCGTTCCTCTCGTCGCTCACCGGGGGGATCGTGCTCGCCGCGTTCGCGCTCGCAGGGACGTTCCTCTTCCAGGTCTTCAAGATCACGGGCGCGGCGCTCGAGATCGCGGGCGGCATCATCGTCTTCAACCTCGCCTACGCGCTCGTCCGCGGGCGCGAGCACGAGTTCTTCGGGAACGTCGGGGAGGAGGCCGGGGGCGCCGGCGCCATGAAGAGCGTCGCGTACACGCCGCTCGCGGTGCCCCTGATCGCGGGCCCGGCGTCGATCACCGTCGTGATGACGCTCTCGGCGAAGGCGACGGGGCCGCTCACGGACGTCACGGATTTCTCCCGGTTCAAGGTCATCCAGCTCTGGATCCTCCTCGGCGTGATCGGCCTCGTCGCGCTCCGCTGCTTCTTCTCGATGCTCAAGGTGCTGCGGCTCGAGGACCGCTTCGGGCCGGGCTTCTCGCTGATCCTGCCGCGGATCATGGGGCTCGTGCTCGCGGTGATCGCGATCCAGTTCGTCGTGCACGGCATGACGGCGATCCTGCCCGAGCTCGGCGCGGCGTGGCGGAGCAGCGCGCCGGCGGCGCCGCCGTAGCCCCCTCCCCCGCGCCCCCTCCCTTCACTTCGCGAGGGCCTTCGGATCCGTGACCGGCGCCTCGCAGGCGAAGTCGCGGCACACGTAGGCCGCGGGCTTTCCCCCGACGGGCGTCTTGCCCGCCGCGGGCGGCAGCAGCTTCTCGAGGCCGGGCGTCACGAGCGCGACCACGCGGTTCGGGTCCGGGTTCCTCCAGACGGCCTCGACGAGCGCGCGCGTGGCCGGCGCGGCCGGGTCGCCCGCGATGAAGATCTCGCGCGCGCCCTCCCGCGCGAAGTCGAGCGCGTTGAGGAGCGCGCCGGTGCCGAGCGGCGACTGCGCGATCGAACCGCCGAACCCCGCGATCGTCCGCAGCGCGAGCTCGCGCGCCTCGCGATCGCCCGTGAGCCGGTGGATGCGGAGGAGGTTCATCGCCATCGCGCCGTTGCCCGACGGCACCGCGCTGTCGAAGCCCGGCTTCCCGCGCGCGAGGAGCTTCTCGCCGTCCTTCGCCGTGAACCAGAAGCCGCCCGCCTCGGGGTCGTGGAAGAGCTCGATCGTCTTCCGCTGGAGCGCGAGCGCATCCTCGAGCCACGCGCGGTCGAAGGTCGTCTCGTAGAGGTCGAGGAAGGCGGCGACGAGGTGCGCGTAGTCGTCGAGGACGCCCTCGTGCGCCGCCTCGCCGTCGGACCAGCGGCGCAGCACGCGGCCGTCGCGGACGAGGTGCTTCCGCAGGAAGCGGCCCGCCGCGACCGCGGCGTCGAGGTCCTCGCGGTCGCCGAGCGCCTGGTGGGCGCGGCAGAAGCCCGAGATCATGAGCGCGTTCCACGACGTGAGCACCTTCGTGTCCGTCATGGGCTTCGGCCGCTTCTCGCGCTCGGCGTACATGCGCGCGGTCGAGCGATCGACGAGGGCGCGGAACGCGGCGGGCTCCATCCCCGCGGCGCGCGCGGCCTCCTCCTCGGTCCGCTCCAGTTGGAGGATGCTCTTCCCGGGCCGCTCGTGCCAGTTGCCCCCCTCGGTGACGTCGAACCACTCCTTGAGGATCGCCGCCTCGCGCGCGTCGAAGAGCGCGTCGATGCCCGCGGGCGTCCAGACGTAGAAGCCGCCCTCGCCCTCCGGGCCGCCGGGGTCGTCCGCGTCCTGCGCGGCGTGAAAGCCGCCTTCCGGGTGCGTCATCTCGCGGCGCACCCAGCGGGAGATGTCCCGCGCCGTCCGCGCGAAGAGCTCGTCGCCGGTGACGAGATACGCCCACGCGTAGAGGCCGAGGAGCTGCGCGTTGTCGTAGAGCATCTTCTCGAAGTGCGGGACGAGCCAGTCGCGCGTGACCGAGTAGCGGTGGAACCCGCCGCCGACGTGGTCGCGGATGCCGCCCCTCGCCATCCGCTCGAGCGTCGCCCTCGCCATCGCGCGCGCCTCGGCGTCGTCGGCGCGGCGAAGCGACGCCCGGAGCACGGCCTCGATCGTGGTGGGCCCCGGGAACTTGGGAGCGAAGTGCGGCGGGCTCGAGAAGCCGCCGAGATCGCGGTCGTAGCCGAGCGCGATGTCCCGGCGCGCGTCCGCGAGCGCGTCCTCGCCGAGCGGCCCCGACTGGTCCATCCCCGAGACGGCGCGAACGACGTCCGCGAGCTTCCCCCCCTGCTCCTCGAGACTGCCGCGCGTCTCCGGATCGCCCCAGAGCTCGCGGATCCGTTCGAGGATGTCGAGGAACCCGGGGCGGCCTATCGTCGGGTCCGTGCGCTTCGGGAAGTACGTGCCGCCGAAGAAGGGCTTCCCGTCGGGCGTGAGCCAGACGGAGAGCGGCCAGCCGCCGCCGGAACCGCGCTGGACGCCGTAGACGACGGCGGTCATGTAGATGTCGTCGACGTCGGGCCGCTCCTCGCGGTCCACCTTGACGGCGACGAAGTGCGCGTTGAGGAATGCCGCCACCTCCTCGTCGGCGAAGCTCTCGTGCTCCATGACGTGGCACCAGTGGCACGACGAGTAGCCGATGGAGAGGAAGACGGGCTTCCCCTCCGCCTTCGCCTTCGCGAACGCCTCATCCCCCCACGGGTACCAGTCGACGGGGTTTCCCGCATGCTGGCGCAGGTAGGCGCTCTTCTCGAGCGCGAGCCGGTTCGTCTTCGCCACAGCGGCCTCCTGCGCCGCCAGGGGCCCGGTGCCGGCGCAGAGAACGGGCGCGAGCAGGAGCCATCGCATGGGGCAGCCCCCGCATGATACTAAGGCGGGATGCGGATCGACCTCTCGGGGAAGCGCGCGCTCGTCACGGGCGCGTCGCGGGGCATCGGGGCCGCGATCGCGAAGGCGCTGCTCGACGCCGGCGCCGAGGTCTTCGCGGGCTACCGGGAGCGCGCCGACGTGCCGCACGGGACGCCCTTCCGGTGCGACCACGCGGCCCCCTCCTTGCCCCCGGGCCCCCTCCACCTCCTCGTCAACAACGCGGGCATCTGGATCCCGACGCGCATCGACGGGCCCGAGTGGGACGACAACTGGAAGGCGATCCTCGAGACGAACCTGCTCGGGGTCGCGAAGCTCTGCCGGCTGTTCGCGATGCAGGGGGGGCCGGGGGGCGCGATCGTGAACGTCTCCTCGCGCGCGAGCCACCGCGGCGAGGCGGGGTACTCGGCGTACGCCGCGAGCAAGGCGGGGATGAACGCGCTCACGAAGTCGCTCGCGACCGAGCTCGGGACGAGGGGGATCCGCGTGAACGCGGTCGCGCCGGGGTGGGTGCGCACGGACATGACCGCCGAGGCGCTCGCGAGGAACCCGCGGCCGGAGCCCGTGCCGCTCGGGCGGATCGGCGAGCCCGAGGACGTCGCTGGGCCCGTGCTCTTCCTCTGCTCGGACCTCGCGCGATACGTGACCGGGGTCGTCCTCGACGTCTGCGGCGGCGCCTACCTGCACTGACCCCCCCCCCGGGGCAGAAGTGCGGACCCCACTGCCGCATCCGGCCGACACAACCTGCCGCAGCCCAAAGGGTTAGCGCCGCCGATTGGCGTATGGGATACCATTGCCCCCCGTGACTTCGCCGGGGTTCCTCTATGCCGTCTCGTGGGAGGTCTGCAATCCCGGGGGCGGGGTCCACACCGTGCTCGCCACGTCGGCGCCCGTGGTCCAGGCCCACTACGGGAGCGATCTCCTCCTCGTCGGCCCCGACCTCTGGGCGGAGCGCGAGGCGCAGGCGGACTTCGTGCCCGACATGGTCCAGCCGCCGCTCGCGGCGCTCGCCGCGGAGCGCGACGTGCCCGTCCGCTTCGGCCGCTGGAACGTGGGCGGCTCCCCGGCGGTCGCGCTCGTCGACTACGGCCGGCTCCTCGAAGCGAAGAACAGGATCCTCGGCGACCTCTGGAACGACTTCGCCGTGGACTCGATCCACGCGGACTGGGACACGGTCGAGCGGATCCTCTTCGGCTACGCCGCGGGGACGCTCGTCGAGCTCCACTACCACGCGGCGGTACGGCCGCGCGCGGTGCGGGCCGTGGCTCACTTCCACCAGTGGGTCGGCTGCGCGGGGCTCCTGCGCCTCGCGCGCACGTGCCCCGAGATCGGCACCGTCTACACGCCGCACGGCACCGCGCTGGGCCGCGCGATGGCGACCGAGGGGCTCGACCCGCGGACCGCGATGGACCCGGCCGACGCGCTCGCCTGGGCGAAGGAGCGCGGGATCGAGGCGCAGCACACGCTCGAGGCGGCCGGCGCGCGCGAGGCGAGCGTGGTCGCCGTCGTGAGCGAGCAGGAGCTGGGCGAGGCGGCGAAGCTGCTCGGGCGCCGTCCCGACCTGATCACCCCGAACGGCTTCTCCCTCCGCACGCCCCCGGACCCCGCGCGGCGAGGCGAGGTGCGGAAGGCCATCCTCGACGTTGCGTCGAGGATCGTCGGGTCGCGCGTCGATCCGCGGAAGACGCGCGTCGTCTTCTCCTCGGGCCGGTACGAGTTCCGGAACAAGGGGTTCGAGGTCGCGCTGCGCGCCGCGAGCCGCCTCCGGAAGCACGACCCGAGGCCGCCGCGCGACCTCCTCCTGCTGATCTTCGCGTCGGCGCCCCAGACGGGCCGGCGCCCCGAGATCGTGCAGCGGCTCGACGCCGCGGAGCTCGCGGGCGAGCCCTGCGGCATCTGCACGCACAACCTCGCGCGGCCCGAGGAGGACCCGATCCTCCGCACCTGCAAGGAGGAGGGGCTCGACAACCGGGCCGAGGATCCCGTGAAGGCGATCTTCGTTCCCGTGATCCTCAACGGACGCGACCCGGTCTTCCCCTACTCGTACCTCGACGTGCTGCAGGCGAGCGACCTCTCGCTCTTCCCGTCGCTCTACGAGCCGTGGGGCTACACGCCGCTCGAGAGCCTCGCCGCCGGCGTGCCGACGGTCACGACCGACGTCACCGGCATCGGCCGTTTCCTCCTCGCGCTGCCTGCGGCCGAGCGCCGCGCCGCCACGGTGCTTCCCGCGGGCGAGGGGCTCGCCGCCGCGCTCACCGAGGAGCTCTACCGATTCCTCGGCCTGTCGGACGACGAGGTCGAGGTGCTCCGGCGCGCGGGCGGGGACGTCGTCGCGCGCACCTCATGGGAGAAGCTCATCGGCCCGACGTTCGAGGCGCACCGCCGCGCCTTCGCCGCCGCACGCAAGCGCCGCGGCACCGCGATCGGACCGGGGTTCACGGCCCTCTCCCGGGGAGCCCTCACCGTCATCGAGGCCAGGAGCGAGGACCGCCCCCGCCTGCACGCCTTCGTCGTGACGGCGGCGGTCCCCGAGCGCATCGGCCGGCTCCAGGAGCTCGCGAGGAACCTCTGGTGGTCGTGGCGCCCCGAGGCGCGTGCGCTCTTCGAGGCCGTCGACGCGCACGCGTTCGCCGCGGCGGACGGCAACCCGATGCGGTTCCTGCGCGAGGTCGATCCGAACCGGCTCCTCGCCGCGGCGCGGGACGAGGCGTTCCTCCGGCGCTACGACGCCGTGCTCCGGGACCTCGACGCGTACCGCGGGCTGCCGGCGTCCGACGCGCCGCGCACGGCCTACTTCTGCGCGGAGTACGGGATCCACGAGTGCCTTCCCGTCTACAGCGGCGGGCTCGGCGTGCTCGCCGGCGACCACCTGCGCTCCGCGAGCGACCTGCGCCTGCCGCTCTGCGCCGTCGGCCTGCGGTACGCGAACGGCTACTTCGTCCAGCGGATCCAGCCCAACGGGGGCCAGGGCGTCGAGTTCGTCCCGATGGACCTCGCGGACATGCCGCTCGAGGAAGTGAAGGGGAAGGACGGCACGCCGCTGCGCATCGCGGTCAAGATGCCGGAGCGCACGCTCAGGGCCCGCGCGTTCAGGGTGGAGGTCGGCCGCGTGCCCCTCTACCTCCTCGACACGCTCGTCCCCGAGAACGACCCCGCCGACCAGAACGTGACCGACCGTCTCTACCCGTCGGATCGCGAGCCGCGCCTGAGGCAGGAGATCCTCCTCGGCATCGGCGGCTGGATGCTCCTGAAGGCGCTCGGCGAGCCGCCCGAGGTATGCCACCTGAACGAGGGCCACTCCGCGTTCCTGCTCCTCGAGCGCCTGCTCAACCTCGTCGAGGAGAAGGGGCTCACGTACGCCGAGGCCGCGGAGGTCGTGCGCGTCTCGACGGTGTTCACGACGCACACGCCCGTGCCCGCCGGCCACGACCGCTTCTCCGAGGGTCTCATGCGCCGGTACTTCGGCCACGTGGCGAGCCGGCTCGGCCTCTCGTGGGACGCCTTCCTCGACCTCGGACGCTCCTCGCGCGACGAGCAGGAGTTCTCGATGACCGTGCTCGCGCTCAAGCTGTCGGGGCGCGCGAACGGCGTGAGCCGCCTCCACGGCGACGTGTCGCGGAAGATGCTCTCGAACGTCTGGCCCGGGTTCCATCGCGCGGAGACGCCGGTCTACTCGATCACGAACGGCGTGCACCTCGGTGCGTGGGCGGGGCCGGAGGTCGACCGCCTCTTCCGCCGCAGCCTCGGGGAGGACTGGGCGATGCACCACCCGCCGTCCTCGCGGTGGCATGCGCTGCACTCCGTCCCCGACGCGGACGTATGGCAGGCGCACACGGCGCAGAAGCTGCGCATGCTCGACTTCCTCCGCGACTCGGTCGAGAAGACCGGGCTCCGCCGCGGCGAGAACCCCGTGACGCTGCGCAAGCGCCTCGAGGGGATCGACGACGACGCGCTCTGGATCGGCTTCGCGCGCCGCTTCGCGCCCTACAAGCGCGCGGCGCTCGCCTTCCACGACCCCGCCCGCCTGCACGCGATCCTCGCGGACAGCGGGCGGCCGGTGCGCATCGTGTTCGCGGGGAAGTCGCACCCGGACGACCGCGAGGGGGCGGACCTCGTGAAGAAGGTGGTCGAGTACACGCAGGACCCGCGGTTCGCGGGCCGCGTCTTCTTCGTCGAGGACTACGGGCTCGGTGCGGGCCGGATGCTCGTGCAGGGGTGCGACGTCTGGCTCAACACGCCGACGCGCCCGCTCGAGGCCTCGGGCACGAGCGGGATGAAGGCTGCGCTCAACGGCGCGCTGCAGCTGTCGATCCTCGACGGCTGGTGGTGCGAGGGCTACGACGGCACGAACGGGTGGGGGCTGGGGGAGGGTCGGGAGCATTCGAACCCGGAGATGCAGCTCGAGTACGACAGCCGGAGCCTCTACGGGCTGCTCGAGACGCGCGTCGCGCCGCTCTTCTTCGACCGCGACTCGAAGGGCGTCCCCGCGGGCTGGATCGAGATGATGAAGAACGCGTGGGCCACGATCCCCGACGAGTTCAACACCCACCGCATGGTCGAGGAGTACGCGCGGACGGCCTACGTGCCGCTCGCGCAGGAGGTCGCGCGGATCGCGAGGGACGGGTTCGCCGGCGCGCGCGAGCGCGCGAGGCTTCACGCGCAGCTCTCGGACGCGTGGAAGGACGTGCACATCGAGGACGTCTCGGTGACGGACCCGAAGCGCGGGAACATGGGCATCGGCGACGTGTTCGAGGTGCGTGCGAAGGTGAGGCTCGGCTCCCTCTCGCCGGAGGCGATCTCGGTCGAGCTCTACGTGGGCCCGGCGGACCGGAAGGGCGAGCTCGAGGAGCCGGTGGTGATCCCGCTCCTCCGCGAGGGCGAGGTGACGAACGGCACGGCGACCTACGCGGGCGCCTACCTCCCGCGTGGCGCGGGGTCGTTCCTCTACGGCGTGCGCGTGCTCCCCGCGGTGGAAGGCCTGCACGAGGCCGCCCACTTGGGCCTCGTCCGCTGGGCTTAGAAGCGGATCTTTTCCGGGTGGTTGGGCCCTTAAGTCGCTGCTGCGGAAGGACTTGTGACGGCACACTGCGGCACGCGTGCCGCACTTTTGGCCCCCCTTCCCCCTAGCCCCCTCACCCCCCGGCGAGCACCGCGACTGCCCGCGGTTTAGCCTCTGGATCCCGATGGACCCGCGGTTCGCACGGATCGACGCGCTCTTCCAGGCCGCGAGACGCCTGCCGCCCGCGGAACGGCTGGCGTTCCTCGCGGCCGAGGCCCCGGAAGACGCGCCGCTCCGCGTCGAAGTGGAGGAGCTGCTCGCAGCACTCGACTCCGCCCCCGCCGTCGAGCCTCGTGCAGGGTGTCTTGCGCGAGGCGGACGCGGGCCTGCCGCACGCGTTCGGGGAGTTCCGCATCGTGCGACGCATCGCCTCGGGAGGCATGGGGGTCGTCTACGAGGCGGAGCAGGCGCACCCGCGGCGCAGCGTCGCGCTCAAGGTGCTCCACCCGGGCGCGGCGTCCGAGGAGGGCCGCAGGCGGTTCGGCCGGGAGGCCGAGATCCTCGCGCGGCTGCAGCATCCGGGCATCGCGCAGGTGCACGTCTTCGGCACGGTGCCGGCGGCGGATGGCGACAGCCCGTTCCTCGCCATGGAGCTCATCCACGGCGTGCCGCTCAACGCGTTCGCGCGCGGCCTCGACACGCGCAGGCGCCTCGAGCTGCTCGCCAAGGTCTGCGACGCCGTCGCCCACGCGCACGCCAACGGCGTCATCCACCGCGACCTGAAGCCGAGCAACATCCTCGTGACCGCGGCCGGCGAGCCGAAGGTCCTCGACTTCGGCGTCGCGCGCCTCATCGACGCCGACACCGCGCTGCGCACGCGCACGGGCCAGGTCATCGGCACGCTCGCCTACATGAGCCCCGAGCAGGCGACGGGCGACCTCGACCGCGTGGACACGCGCAGCGACGTCTACGCCCTCGGCGTGCTCGGCTACGAGGTGCTCTGCGGCCGGCTGCCGCACGAGATCGGATCCGGCGCGCTCGCGGACGCGATCCGGCGGATCGCCGAGGAGGAGCCGCCCGAGCCGTCCTCGCTCGACCGCGGCCTCCGGGGGGACGTGAGCCTGATCCTCCGGAAGGCGCTCGCGAAGGAGCCGGCCCGCCGGTACGACGGCGCCGCCGCGCTCGCGGAGGACATCCGCCGCCACCTGCGTGACGAGCCGATCGTGGCGCGCGCGCCGACCGCCACGTACCAGATCCGGAAGTTCGTGCGACGGCACCGCGCGCTCGTCGGCGGCGTCGCCGCGACGATCGCGGCGCTCGTCGTCGGCC
>JAKLKT010000103.1 GCA_023150495.1 Planctomycetota bacterium | reverse complement strand
GGGGGAGGTCGAGGTCAAGGGACACCTCCCCCGCGACCCCCTCCGCCTCGCGGACGACCTTCGCCTCGTCCCCGAGCACGCCGTCAGGATCCGCGATCCACCGCACCCGGTACCGGGCGCGGGGCTCGTCCCCGTCGGAGATCCAGAGGGACGCGCGCACCCGTGTGGCCGCGGTCGCGAGCGTGCCGCCCATGGGGACCCCTTCGGCCTCGAGCCAGAGCGAGAGGTTCTCGTCCTCGGTCGCGAACGTGCGGCGCGCGCGGAGCGCGGAGAGCACCTCCGCGGGCGAGAGGTCCCTCGTCCACACGCCCGTGCGTGCGGGCGAGGAGGTGCCCCAGTTCTGGTAGTGGTTGTCCGAGCCCGCGCACGGGGCGACGCGGAGGCCGCGATTGAGCTGCCGGAAGTAGCCGTCCGGGTTGCCGCGCCAGCGGCGGCGTGTCTCGAGGCGGCCGAAGGCGGGGCCCGTCACGACCTCGATCAGGTGCACGTGCGGGTTCGCGGCGCGCGCGAGCGCCGCCGGATCGCCGCCGAAGTCGTCGAGGCCGTACTCGGTCTCGAGGAGGCGCCGGTCCAGCTCGCCCTGCGCGCGGAACGGGTGGTTGAGCACGACGACGGGGGCCTCCGCGCGCGCGGGGAGCCACCTCTCATAGAGCGCGTCGTAGCGGCCGTTCGGCGACGCGCAGATCTCCGTCGCGCCGAGGATGTTCACGTGGTTGCCCGAGGAGATCGTCGACCACTCCTGGCCGGCGAGCGCGCAGAAGGCGCCGCCGTAGCGCCGGTTGGCCTCGGCGGCGGCGTCACGGATGGCCGCGTACTCCGCGGGCGTCGCCATGTGGCTGTGGATCGTCAGCGCGAGGAAGTCGAGGCCGCCCTTCTCGCGCGCGTAGCGGAACGCGTCGGCGGGAGTGCCGCCGCGGTAGAGGTCCGCATGGTCGCGCCGGAACGCGCGGCGCGCCTCGCCGTCGGACGGCTCGCGCCTCGCCGTCTCGGACGGCACGTCCGTCCGGAATCCGCCGTCGTCGCCGCCGGTCTCGAGCCAGCAATGCGCGTGCGTGCTGCCGAAGCGGCACCGGAGCTCCGGAGGCGGGCCCGCGGCCGCGAGCGACGCGAGCGCGAGCAGGGTGCCGGCGAGGAGGCGCGTCCGCACGACGCCATCATGCACAATGGGGGCCATGGAACCGTATCGCGAGCGCGTGGGATGGCCCGGGTGGCTCCTGCTCGCGCTCGCGCTCCTGCTCGTCGCGGGCCCGCTCGCGCTGGTCCTTGGCGCCGCCCCGAGGGGCTGGACGATCCTCGCGGCGCTCGCGCCGCTCCTCCTCGTCGCCTATGTGTTCTGGCGCATGCGCCACGTCGAGATCGAGTTCGGGCCCCTTGGCGTGGGCTTCGGCTTCGGCGGGATCCGGCGCAGGGTGCCGAGAGAGCGTGTCGTCGCCACGGAGGCGAAGGACTACCCCGCGGCGCGCTACATGGGCTGGGGGTACCGGCTCGGCTGGGAGCCGCGCGAGCGCGCGTACTCCGTGCTCGGCTGCCGGCGCGGCGTCCTCCTCACCTTCGACGACGAGAGCGGGCGCCGGTGGAAGGTGTTCCTGTCGTGCCGCGACCCCGAACGCGCGATCGCGGCGCTGCGACCGTAAGGTTTTCTTCCGCTCCTGATGACGGCCTGCGGGTCCCGCCACAATGGCGGCCCTGGTGGCCTCGGTGTCCAATGGAGCGTAAAGAAAAGCTACGCATCCGTAGGGGGCTCCGGGGGCGTGCGGTCCATGGCCATTTTCGACATAATATCAATCAGCGTAATGACTTATGCGCCGGTCGCCGGCGGCCGCATCTGAGCGGCACGGCATGTGTTAATGTCCCGGCGTGCCCAACGCAGCTGCAACGGCTGCGCTCTCTCATTCCCACCTCCACTTTCTTGCCGAAAGGGCCCGGCGCAGCGATGCGCCGGGCCCGCCCATTTTCCGGCCCCTCCGCCTCCGCGCGCCCCTTCATCTCCGCTTCTAGGGTCGACCGCGTATCCTCTCGCCCATGCGCACGCACTGGGAGCGGGTCAAGATCGCGGTCACCGTCGGTCCGGCGTCCGCCTCGCCGAAGATCCTCGAGGAGGTGATCCGGGAGGGCGTCGACGCGGTGCGGATCAACGCGTCCCACGTCGAGCCGCCGGCGGTCGGGTTCTGGGTCGACCGCATCCGGCGTGCCGGCCGCCGCGCGGGGCGCGACGTCGCCGTGCTCCTCGACCTCCAGGGGATCAAGCGGCGCATCGGCGACCTGAAGGAGCCGATCCGGCTCATCGAGGGCGAGACCGTGGTACTCGCGGACCGGCCGGGCGAGGGCCGGATCCCGGTGCGCCTCGCGTCGATCCTCCCGCACCTGCGCCGCGGCGCGGACCTGTTCCTCTCCGACGGCTTCCTGCGCCTCGAGGTGCTCTCGGTGAAGAAGCACGAGGTGAAGGGCCGCGTGGTGCGGGGCGGCCTCCTGAAGTCGCGCGCCGGGATCAACCTCCCGGGGCTCCCCGTGCTCCTGAGCGTCCCGACGAAGCGCGACCTGCAGCACGTCCGCGCGGGCGTCCGGGCCGAGGTCGACTTCTTCGCGCTCTCGTTCGTGCGCGAGGCGGACGACCTCGTGCGCTGCCGGCGCCACGCCGCCGGGGTCCCCATCATCGCGAAGATCGAGCGGCCCGAGGCGGTCGCCGCGATCGACGAGATCACGGCGGCGTCGGACGGGATCCTCATCGCGCGCGGCGACCTCGCCGTCGAGATGCGGCCGGAGGAGCTGCCGGTGCTCCAGAAGAGCCTGATCGCCGCGGCGAAGCGGGCGAGGAAGCCCGTGATGGTCGCGACCGAGATGCTCGCGTCGATGGTCCACAGCCCGCGCCCCACGCGCGCCGAGCTGCTGGACGTCGGCAACGCGGTCCTCGACGGCGCCGACGCCACGCTCCTCTCCGACGAGACCGCGATCGGCCGCGACCCGCCGCGCGCCGTCCGCTACATGCAGCGCATCCTCTCGACCGTCGA
Organism: Planctomycetota bacterium; assembly: GCA_023150495.1. Taxonomy (GTDB): domain Bacteria; phylum Planctomycetota; class PLA2; order PLA2; family PLA2; genus PLA2. The sequence goes on along the minus strand of JAKLKT010000103.1, from coordinate 5,509 downwards.
GAACTCCCTCTTGACGTACGACCTCGAGCTCCCGAGGCTGACGGGGCGCGCGGGCTCGCGGCCGGATTGGGCGGTCGCGGACGCCGCTGTCGACGTCGCGAAGAAGGTGGGGGCGCGCGCGATCGTGACGATCACCGGCTCGGGCCGCACCGCGCGCCTCATCAGCGCGGACCGCCCCTCGGTGCCGATCTACTCGTTCGCGACCGACCCCGCCGTGCGCCGCCGCGTGGCGCTCATGTGGGGCGTGTCGGCGGCCACCGTGAAGCCCATCGCCGACCCGGAGAAGATCATCGCGCACACGCTCGGGCGCCTGCGCGCCGACGGCTCGCTGCGCAAGGGCGACCGGGTGGTCTGCGTCTTCGGCTCGCCGATCTGGGCGAAGGGCACGCGGACGAACACGGTACGCGTGGCCCAGGCGTAGGGGGGAGGGGGCGCGGGGGAGGGGCGGCCTACGCGGCCGGCTCCTCGGCCGCCTCGAGCTGCCGGTCGAGCACGAAGAACTTGAAGCAGCTCTGCAGGATCGAGGCGGCGGGCACGGCGAGCAGCGCGCCGGTGATCCCGTAGGCGTTCTCGCCGGCGATCAGCGCGAAGACGACGACGACCGGGTGGATCTTGCTCGCGCTGCCCATGATCTTCGGGTTCAGGAAGTTCGCCTCGATGAAGTGGATCAGGAGGATCCAGCCGAGCGTCAGGGCGCCGAGCTCGAGCCCGCTCGTCCCCCAGGCGATGAGGACGATCGGGATCGAGGAGAGGATCGTCCCGAAGATCGGGATGATGCTGAAGATGCCCGCGACGACACCCAGGAGCAGCGAGTAGCGCACCCCGAGGAGTTGGAGCCCGATCCAGGTGAGGATCGCGTTCACGAGGCAGATCATGAGCTGGCCGCGGATCACCCCGGCGAGCCCGCGGTCGAGGTACCCCGCGAGGCGGAGCCACGTGTCGCGGTGGCGCTCGGGCGGCACGGAGCTGATGAAGGCGAGCAACCGCGGTTTGTCGATGCACAGGAAGGCCGTGATCATGAGGACGAGCACGGTCAGGAAGAGCGCCTTCACCAAGGCCCGGGCCGCGTTGAACGCGAACCCCAGGGCCGCGTCCACGTGGCCCGAGAACTGCTGGATGTACCGGAACAGGTCGAACCGGACATCCTCCCGCTCGAGCGGGTCGAGCCGCTCGATCCTCTCCCGGTCGATCGCGAGGAACTCGTCGCCGATCCTCAGGACGAGCTGCCCCTCGCTCTCCGCGGCGACCACGCCCGTCATCTCGCCGCCCCCCTTGAAGAGCACGCGGTAGCGGGGGGGCGCCGGATCGCGCGGAGGAGGCTCGACCTTCTCCTCCCCGGCCCCCTCCTCTTCCCCGGGCCCCTTCTCCTCCCCGGCGGCGGGCTTCTTCTCCTTCTTCACCTCGCGCTCCCACCAGTCCACGCCCTTCTGGGCGAGCGCTTCGAGCCACGTCCGCGCCTTGGGGATGTCCTGGCGGACCTGGCCGATCTGGTCGGAGAGCGTCGGGATCGTGAACTTCACGCCGAGGAAGAGGCAGAAGATGAGGACGAGGTAGATGACGACGATCGACCCCGCGCGCCCGAGGTGCGCCCCCCTCGGCAGCCGGAGGCGTGCCATCCGGTCCACGAGCGGGTCGATCAGGTAGGCCACGAAGAGCGCGATCAGGAACGGGGCGAGGACGGCGCGGAGGAGGAAGATGAGCGCGGCGATGATGCCGAGGAACACGAGCAGGAGCACGACGCGCTTGCGCCGCCGGACCGCCTCGAGCCTCTCGTCCATCGCCGCGCGTTGTAACACACGGATGCTACGGCTTTGCCTCCTTGCGCTGCTCGCGGCCCCGGCGTCGGGCGAGGACTTCGACAGGGCGCTCAGGACGCTCAGGGCCGACGACCGCGACCGGCGGCGGGAGGCCCTCGACGGATTCGCCAAGGGGGAGATCGCTCCCGCCACGGCCTACCAGCGCGACCGGGCTCTGGAGACGCTCCGGCGGTTCCTCTCCGACCGCTTCCCCGGGGACGAACGGGCGCAGGCCTTCCGGGCGATCGGGCGGCTCGGCGCCGACCGGGGCTTCGAGGCGCTCCTCGAGAGGCTCGCCTCGGACGCCGACGACCGGGTGCTCGAAGCGGCGGAGGAGGTCTTCCGGACGGCCCCCCCGGCGCTCGCCGACGGGCTGACGCGGCGGATCGAGGAGGCGGGGGACCCGACCCTGCGGGCGGCCTACGTGCGGGTGCTCGGGGCGCTGCCGGGCACGGAGGCGCGGATCCGGCTGCGCGCGGCGATGCCGGACGACTGGTGCCCCCGGGCCGCCGCGGCCCACGCGCTCGCGCGGGACAAGTCCCCGGATGCGCTCCCGCCGCTCGTCGATCTCCTCGACTCGGACGACCCGGCGCTGGTCACGGCCGCGATCGAGTCGCTGGTCGCGCTGACGCGGAAGGACCTCGGCCGGGATCCCGTCGCGTGGAAGGCCTGGTGGGAGACGCGGGACAAGGTGGAGCCGGTCGAGAAGGCGATGGAGGGGGGCGCGGGGGGAGGGGAGTGGCCGGACGGCAAGCCGCGCACGGTCGCGCGGGAGGGGCCGGCGAGGAAGACGATCGGCGGCACCTACTTCGGCATCCCGGTCACGGGCGGCAGGGTCGCGTTCGTGTGCGACGTGAGCGGGTCGATGCGCTACAAGCTCGACCTCGCCTACGACCAGCTCTCGCGCGCGGTGAAGGCGCTGCCGGGGACGTCGCGGTTCGAGGTCGTGTTCTTCAACGAGCACGTGTGGCCGTGGCGCGGGCGGCTCTCGCGGGCGGACCCGGTGACGAAGGAGCTGCTCGTCCGCCACCTGCCGACGATCGAGGTGAAGAACTACACGAACCTCTTCGACGCGATCGAGACGGCGCTCGCGCTCGAGGTCGACGAGATCTTCGTGATCTCTGACGGGGAACCGAACCGCGGCCGGAAGCAGTTCCCGGACGAGATCCTCGCGGAGCTGAAGCGGCTCAACACGAAGGGCACGCGCATCCACACGGTGTCGGTGATCCGCACGGTGGACGGCGACGAGCACGTGTCCATCCTGAAGCGGATCGCCGAGCAAAACGGCGGCGAGCACATCCAGCGCACAGTCCGGTAGCGCATCTTTTCCGGATTGTTAAGACGCAAGCGTCTGTCCGGAAGGGGGTTATGGCCGGAGGGTGCGGCACGCGTGCCGCAGGCGTCGCGGGCGCGGGCGTCTACTTCGCGGCCGTGCCCGTGAGATCTGCCGACCGGTCCGCGGGCACCCGGTAGCGCTCGAGGATCCCCTTGCTGCGGGCGCCGAGGTTCTCCTTCGAGAGCACGATCTCGGCGTCGCTGTCCTCGAACACGATGCGGTGGACCTCGTGGTCGTTGCCCTCGAGGATCGCGACGAGGTCCCTGAGGCTCCCGACCCGCTTCCCGTTCACCTCCCTCACGACCGAGTCCTCGAACCCCGTATAGCCGACGTTGATCTCGTCCGGGAGGATGTCCGTGAGGACGACGACCTCCTCGCGGTCCGCGTTGTCGGCCGTGCGCATCTCGTACCAGTACCGCTGGAGGTTCACCGGCACGTCGTCCCACTTGTCCCACGTGTCGTAGTAGTTCTGGGTCAGCGGGCAGAACACGAGCCCGCCGACGATGTAGTAGGAGGGGCGCGTCTCGTACTGCGTGCGGGGCACGATCCAGCCGTACGAGCGCTTGGCCGCGCTGAGAGCGAGCGTGACGTCCAGCGGGCGCCCGTCGCGCAGCAAGTGGAACGTGGCCGACTCGCCGATGTGCTTCCGGTCGATCGCGTAGAGCATCTCGATCCGCTCCCCCGGCCGGAACTCGATCGTCCCGTCGTTCGCCACGTCGTAGTCGTCGATGCCGAGGAGCACGTCCCGGGTGCGGAGCTTGCCGTCGCCCTCGAACAGCGGGGAGATCTTCGTGATCAGGACGCCCGAATGGTCGTCGGTCATCCGGTAGTGGCGGCGCAGCTGCGCGTTCTCGAGCACCTGCCACCAGAAGGGCACCGCCGGCGTGCCGTCGTGACTCCCGTCCCCGATGTCATCGAGGAAGTGCCGGACGACGGGCGCGGGGACCATGTAGCCGATGTTCTGGCCGCCGCGGACCTGGAACGCAACGCCGACGATCACCCCGCCCGCGAGGACCGGCCCGCCGCTCGAGCCCGGGTTGATCGCCGCGTCGATCTGGCAGACGAGGTTGTCGAACGCGGAGTGCGAGTACCGGGCCCGGTCGATCCGGGAGATCACGCCCTCGGTCACGGCGATCCGCGTCCCGCCCGTCGGGAACCCGAGCGTGACCACCGAGTCGCCGGCCGACGGCAGGTCGCCCACCGCGAGCGGCTCCACGCCGTCGAAGAACGCCTCGTCCGAGACGGTCAGGAGGGCGAGGTCGAGCTCGTGCGAGACCGCCGCGACCGTCGCGACGTGCTTGTCGGCGAGGTCCGACCGCTGCACGCGCACGAAGGTCTGGTCGCTCACGACGTGCGCGTTCGTGAGGATGCGCTTCCCGGCGATCACGCAGCCGGACCCGGTCGAGTTCTCCTGCGTGTGCATCTCCCACGGCCGCCCGTAGTTCGCCTCCTGCGAGGTCGTGTAGACCTTGACGATCGCGGACCGCACCGGGTCCTGCGCGGCGGCGACCGCGGCCAGGAGAAACGGGATCGCGAGAACACGGAGCATCGGCAGCCCTCCGGGGACTAGGATAGCCGGCGTGCCGGAGCAGCGGCTCGCCTGCCCGTCCTGCGACCGCGAGATGGACCGCGTGAAGCGCGGCCCCGCGCGGTTCTGGCGCTGCGGCGGCTGCGGCGCGCACGCGCTCTCGGAGACGAGCCTCCGCCGGATCGTGCCGCCGCCGGTCTGGACGGCGATCTGGCCGGGGATCCGCGAGGCAAGGGTCCCGGGCCGCCGCAGGTGCCCCGCGTGCGGCCGCGCGATGGGGGAGACGCGCGACCTCTCCGCGGCGAGCGACGTGCGGCTGGACGCCTGCGACCCCTGCGGCCTCGTCTGGTTCGATTCCCACGAGCTCGACCGGGTGCCGAAGGTGCCCGTGCCCGAGGAGCCGCCGCGGCTGCCGCCGGAGGCAGCGAGGCTCCTCGCGAAGGCGCTCGCCGAGGAGTACGACGCGCGGGAGGCGACGGTCTTCCTTCCGCTCCGCGAGTTCGCCGTCGCGATCCTCTACGGGCTCCTGCGCGGGCTGTGGCGCCGGTGAGCTGCAACCGCCGCGGCGGCGGACCGTCCCTTCCGTCCCGGGGGGAGGGGGCCGGGGGAGGAGGGGCGCCCCCCGCGCCCCCCCGTGATAACCTCTTCCCGATGTCCAACGACTTCGCGCCCCGCCTCGAGCAGCTCCGGAACCGCGTCCGGCAGGCCCAGGGCAGTCTTTGACCTGCCCCGCCTGACCAAGCGGCGCGAGGAGCTCGAGGCGCGGATGGCCGATTCCGCCTTCTGGAGCAACTCCGGAAAGGCCAAGGAGACCGTCGAGGAGCTGAAGCGCCTGAAGGCGACGATCGA
>JAKLKT010000102.1 GCA_023150495.1 Planctomycetota bacterium | reverse complement strand
GCCGAACCGCGTGCGCCTGCCGGCGAAGTACTCCGCGAGCTCCGTCGCCGTCCGGTCGAGCACGGCGTTCGTCCCGGGCGCGAACGCGCAGCCGAGGCGGCGGCGCAGCGTCCTCAGCTGCGTCTCGAGCATCCGGCGGTCCGCGAACTCGAGCAGGAAGAGCGCGCGGTCGTCGGCGGCCGCGACCATCGGGCCGAGCGGCGTCGGCAGCCGCGCGATCGTGAGGAGGGGAGCGCCCTTCGCCGCCGACGGGTTCCTCCCGAGCACGTTCCGGAACGCCTCGTGGAACCCGCTCAGCGACCCGTAGCCGCTCGCGAACGCGGCGCCGGTCACGTCGCCGCCGCCGCGGATGCGGCCGAGCGCCGTCGCGAGGCGCCGCGCGCGGCTGTAGGCCTGGAACGTCACCCGGTGGTTGCTCTTGAACCAGCGGCGCACGCGAAGCGGATCGAGCCCGCGCGCGCGGAGGTCGCGGTCGCGCCAGCGCCGCGAGGGGTCCTTCTCGACCTCGTCGAGCAGCGGTTTCAACCACTCGGGGCGTTCTCCCGCGGGCTCCATCGGGCGGCAGCGGAGGCACGGCCGGAACCCCGCGAGCAGCGCGTCGTGCGCGCTCCCGAAGAACTCCGCGTTCTCCGGCCTCGGCCGCTTCGCCGGGCACGTGGGCCGGCAGAAGATCCCCGTCGTCCTGACGCCGGTGAAGAACACGCCGTCGTAGGAGGCGTCGCGGCCGCGGAGCGCCTTCTGCATCTCGGATCGCGGAGGGAGTGTCTGCTGCATCCCGCCAATGTTCTACGACACGCGGGCTGCCGCTACCGGGATTCGCGCATCGTATTCGCTAGAATCCCGGCGGTGCGACTCGCGCTGTTCCTTCCCCTGGCCCTCGCCGGCTGCAAGGCCGCCCTCAACAAGGACTTCACGCACGAGCCCGCGCCGCGCATCGACGGCGGCGCGTGGATCTCCGGGAAGCCGCCCGCGCGCGACTGGCAGGTCCTCACGTTCTTCAGGCCCGACGGCGAGCGCTCCGCCGCCGCCGTGCCGCGGCTCAACGCGATCCAGCAGGAGTTCGGGCCGAAGGGCGTCGACGTCGTCGCGATCACACGCGCCTCCGCCGACGACGCGAAGCGCTTCGCGGAGGAGCGCGGCGCCTCGTACGCGATCCAGGCGAAGGGCGACGCTGCGTTCGAGCGGTGGGGGATCGGATCGCCCGAGCACGCGCCCGTCTACCTCGTCGACCCGAACGGCATCGTCCTGACCGAGGGCTACGACGACTGCGCGGAGATCCTGCGCGAGCGCCTCGGGTCGGCCCCCGCCGCCCCCCCGAAGAAGAGCCGATGACGTTCATCCCGCTCGCCGAACGCCTTCGCCCGAGGAAGCTCGATGACGTCGTCGGGCAGGACGCCGTCATCGGCAAGGGCTCGCCGCTCCGCGCGGCGATCGAGGCGAGGCGGCTGCCGTCGTTCATCCTCTGGGGGCCTCCGGGCTCCGGCAAGACGACGATCGCGCGGCTCGTCGCGGAGGAGGCGGGCGCGTCGTTCGAGCCGCTCTCCGCGGTCACCGCCGGCGTGAAGGACGTGCGCGAAGTGATCCGCCGCGCCGGCGAGCGGGCCACGCCGACGGTCCTCTTCGTCGACGAGGTGCACCGCTTCAACAAGGCGCAGCAGGACGCGTTCCTCCACGCGGTCGAGACGGGCGAGATCACGCTCGTGGGCGCGACGACCGAGAACCCGTCGTTCGAGCTCAACTCGCCGCTGCTCTCGCGGTTGAAGGTCTTCGTGCTCCAGCCGCTCGGCCGCGAGGCGCTCGAGGCGATCCTCGACCGCGGGCTCGCGGAGCTCGGGACGACCTGCGACGACGAGGCGCGCGCGATGCTCCTCCGGATCGCCGACGGCGACGCGCGCGCGCTGCTTACGACGCTCGACCTCGCGGCCCAGATGGGGCCGGTGACCGGCGAGCGGCTCCGCGAGGCGTTCAAGCTGCGGCTGCTCCGCTACGACGCGACGGGCGAGGAGCACTACAACCTGATCAGCGCGCTGCACAAGTCGGTGCGTGCGTCGGACCCGGACGCGGCGCTCTACTGGCTCGCGCGCATGCTCGAGGGGGGCGAGGACCCGCTCTACGTCGCGCGGAGGCTCGTGCGCGCCGCGTCGGAGGACATCGGCAACGCCGACCCGCAGGCGCTCCCGCTCGCGATCGCGGCGAAGGACGCCGTGGAGTTCATCGGCATGCCGGAGGCCGCGGTCGCGCTGGCGCAGGTCGCGGTCTACCTCGCCACGGCGCCGAAGTCGAACAGCGCGTACGTGGCGTACGGCGCGGCGGCGAAGGACGCGAAGGAGCATGGCACCCTCCCCGTGCCCCTCCCGATCCGCAACGCGCCGACGCCGTTGATGCGGGACCTCGGCTACGGCAAGGGATACGTGTACGACCACGACACGGACCTTGGCGTCAGCGGCCAGCAGTGCCTCCCCGACGAGCTTGTGGAGAGGCGCTACTACGAGCCGGGGCGGTTCGGTTTCGAGCGGGAGATCCGGAAGCGGATCGAGTACTGGCGGAAGGTGAGGGGTGGGGGCGCGGGGGAGGGGTCACTCCCGTAGCTCGAAGCGCGTCGTCTGTTAGCGGTACGGTGCCTGGCACACTTCCACTATCAGTTTTCCCCGAATGGCAGGCGGAAAACCTCGAGTTACTAGCGGATCGGAGCCTGGCACCGTACCGCTAGTTCTTCGTGTCGCGCGCGGCGGAGAGGACCTGCGCGAGGGACAAGCCGCCGGCCTCACGGCCGCCCTTCCAGATCGCCGTCGGGTACTCCGTGATCCTCGCCGCCGCCACGGCGCGCGCCGGGTGCACGCTCGGCTCCGCCGCCGGCAGCGCATCGCCCCGCGCCGCCGCCTCGAGGAGCACCCGCGCGTCCGAGGGGAGCGCGCGACCCTTCATGTAGACCTGCAGGATCACGCCCGGGTCCTTCATCTCCAGCGCGTCGCGCAGCACGTTCCGCGACTCCTCCTGCTCCGGGTCGAGGAAGAGCAGCACTTCCACCGGCGCGCGCGGGTCGCCGAGCGCGACCGCGCCCTCCCGCGGGATCTCCTGCTCGAAGTCCGGCAGCACGACCGCGGGCGGCGCCATCTGGACGACCACCTCGTTCGCGGCCGACTCCCGCGCGTCCCCCGCAGCCCCCCCGACGAAGATGCCGAAGAGCGCCGCCGCGGCGGCCAGCGCGTACGGCACGGCGCCCGCGTCGCGCATCCGCACGCCGAGCCTCGCCCTGAGCACGACAAGCACGTTCTGGCCGACCGACAGCAGGGCGATGAGGACCGCGCTCGGGCTCGTCTTGCCGAGGTCGAGGCTGTGGCTCAGCAGCACGTAGGCCGCGAGCCCGGACGCCGGGAACGACGCGAGCCGCGAGAGGCCCGCCCATGCCTCGCTCCGCGGCGGCTCCGCGGCGAGCGCGAGGAGCGAGAGAGACGCCTCGAACAGCAGCACGCCCGCGAGCGCCGCGAGCACGGGCAGGAGCGCGCCGCCCTCCCGCTGCAGCGACTCGAAGCAGTCGAGGTGCTCCGTCCACCGGCAGTAGTCGAAGAGCGCCGCTCGGTCGACCGGCAGCGCGAGGTACCAGACCTGGAACGCCGCGAGCAGGAAGCACCCGACCGCGGCGCCTGTGAAGAGCGCGTCGTCCCGGCGGGTCATCGGCCGCAGAGCTTCGCGATCGTCTGATCGATGCGCGCCGTGTCGACCGGCCGGCCGTTCACGTACGCGACGGGCACCTGCTTCAGGCCGAGCGCGTTGCCCTCTGCGATGTCCCTCGCGACGATCGCCTTCGCCTCGGGCGACGCGAGCGCCTCCGCCCACTTCGCCGGCGGCACGCCGAGCTCCTCGCCGATCTTCCTGAGGACCAGCGCCCCGAACCCGTCCTCCTGGTGGCCGAAGATCAGCGGCACCGCCTGCGCATCCAGCCCGAGCGACTGCGCCGCCTGCCCCGCGACCGCCGCGCGGCACGCCGCCACGTGCAGGATCTCCGTGAGCTGCTGGTTGCACTCCCGGTCGAGCGGGTAGTGCTTGAGCCGGAAGTGCACGCAGCCCGGGTACTTCTTCACCAGCTCCGCGGCCTTCCGCGAGCACTCGCGGCAGGCCGGGCAGCCGAAGTCGAGGAAGAGGACCACCGACACGCGCGTCGCCGGGTCGCCGAGGACGAGCGTGTCGGAGATGTCGAGCCGGAGCCCCTTGCCGGCGGTCGTCCCGAACATGCGCTCGAGCCGGGCCCGCTCGGCAGCGTAGGCCTCGCCGGAGAGCGCGAGCGCGAGGAGGACGCCGGCGATGGTCCCGCCCATGAGGAGGGGGCTCCGGGGGAGGGAGGCGCGCGCCCTCCACGCGGGAGGAACGACGAGCGCCGCGAACGCGAGGAATCCGGCCTGCATCGCGGTGCAGTAGAGGCAGATCTTGCCCAGCACGCCCCAGGAGACGACCGCCGTGTAGGCGACCACGCAGACGGAGAGCGCGGCGCCCGCGCCCGCCGCGACGAGGAGCGAGGGCTGGCGGCGCGACGCGAGGAGCCAGAGGAAGAGCGTCCCCGCCCCGAGCGCCCCCCACGTCGCGAGCGAGACGCCCATGACCTTCGCATACGCGGAGGTCTGGACGGCGTCGCAGTCGAACTTCCCCGACTCGCCGATGTGGCAGCTCGACGCCCGGCCGGTCGCCTCGTGGCGAGCGCTCTCGTACCTCAGGATGAGCGCGACGAGCGCGGTCGCGAGCGCGACCGCGAGCGCCATGCGGTACCGGGCGGGGCTCATGCCTGGATTATAGGCGGAGGCGTGGGGGGTGGGGGGGCGGTAGCATCCGGGGCATGCCGCTCCGTCCCTTCCACCTCGCCTTCCCCGTCAAGGACCTCGCGGAGGCGCGCGCCTTCTACGGCGGCCTCCTCGGCTGCCCGGAGGGCCGGAGCAGCGACAGCTGGGTCGACTTCGACTTCTTCGGCCACCAGATCGTCGCCCACCTGAGTCCGGAGGGCGCCGCCGACCCGACGAACGAGGTGGACGGCGAGGCGATCCCCGTCCGCCACTTCGGCGTCGTGCTCCCGTGGGAGGAGTTCCCCGCGATGGAGAGGCGGCTCCGGGATCGTGGCGCGCCCTTCCTCGTCGAGCCGACGATCCGGTTCCGGGGCAAGCCGGGCGAGCAGGCGACGATGTTCGTGAAGGACCCGAGCGGGAACGCAATCGAGTTCAAGGCGTTCAGGGACGAGAAGCGCCTCTTCGCGAAGTAGACGCCCTCCGAGGCTTCGCCAGGCGATCCAAGCCCCGCCCCGGCGGGGCTTTCTGCGCTCGCGCTCCCCCCTCATCGCGCGTGAGCATCGGCGAGGCGCAAGTGGATACGCCGCACGCACTTAGAGTTGCAACCGCCCTTTCAGGGTGACGCGGCGCGACTCGCGGTGTAGGGTGGCCGACATGAGGCGGACGGGGTTGTTCCTTGCGCTGCTCGCAGCGTGCGGCGGCGGCGGAAGTGCGGTTGACCAGATCCTCGAGCAGACGGTGGACCTCGGAGCGGTGCCCGCCGGCGCGATGACGTTCAACGTCACGATCGCGAACCCGCTGGACGCGGCCGCGACCGTCGTCGAGACGGGGGGATCGACGGGACCCTTCGTGCCCACGGCCGACGCGCTGCCTGCCGACGTGGTCGCGGGCGGCGACATGGTCCTGGCCGTGATGTTCAATCCCCCCGGTCCCGGGATCCGCGAGGGCCGGATCCACCTCGAATTCGTCGCGGGTGCGGAGCAGCGCGAGGTCGCGCTCCTGCTGCGGGCGAACGTGGAGAATGCGACGCTCACGCTCCTGACGCCCGCGCTCGCGTTCCCGGACACGACGTTCGGCAAGCAGAGGACACTCTCGGCCTCCGTGCAGAACGAGAGCACGCTGACGAGCGTGAAGGTGACGGCCGTCCAGGGGCTGCCGCCGGAGTTCTCGACATCGTTCACGCCCCGCACGCTCCTGCCGGGCGAGAACCTGGCGATCCCGATCACGTACTCACCGACGACGAGGGGCGCCCACGACTTCACCTTCAGCATCACCAACGACATCGGCCCGTCTCTCAAGGTCCGCCTGACCGCAGGCACCGCGAGCTGGCCGACGGAGCAGATCACGGACTTCGGGAACGTGCCCTTCGTGAACGGCAAGACCGACTGGCTCGAGGTGGACGTGCCGCCGGACGCGATCAGCCTCTCGCTCGAATCCATCGGCCTCTACGTGGGACTCCTCGACCTCGAGGGACCGGACGGGACGGTCTACGTGGGCGAACAGCAGGCCGGGCCGCTCAAGTGGGAGTCGGGCATGACCTCCGTCACCCTCGCGGTGACATTGCCGCAGAACGACGCCGCCGAGACCCAGCTCGTGGCCGGCGGCGGCGTCTACCGGTTCCGTCTCTACTACTGGGGCAGCCCCGGGGGCGGCGGGGGCTACTGCGCCGTGCGCGCGATCGTCGAGAACCGGACGGGCGCCGTGGTTGACGGCGGCATTCTCGACCTGAACGTCTTCCTCGCGCCGGGCCTCGCGATCTCGGACCCCGCCACGGATCCGAAGCTGCAGGCCGTGCTCACGCGCATGGGCGACATCTTCGCGCAGATCGGGTTGGGCATGGGCGAGGTCTCCTACTACACGCTGACCAATCCGGCCTACGACGACCTTGAGTATGGGCAAACACCAATCCTGTGGGAGGAGTCCAAGGTCGCGTCCGAGACCCGCCTGAACGTCTTCTTCGTCCTGACCGTCCAGGTCGGCGGACCCTGGCTCGGCTTGGCTGCGACAGTCCCAGGGGTGAAGCGCAACGGCACGCCCGCGAGCGGCGTCGTCGTCGACTACGACTTCGACAATGCCGCCGCGGTCGGGCAGGTCGCCGCACACGAGGTCGGTCACTACCTCGGGCTACCGCATGTGCTCGAGAACGACAACGTGATGTACTTCGAGTACATCGGGAGCGCTCTCCCGGCCCTCACCGGGGGCCAAGGCCACGTGACCCTGAGACATCCGCACGTCGCGCCGGACCCGCTCGCCGGCCTCTCTGCGCTCGCGCAGAAGGCGCTGCCGCAGGTCGCCTATGTCCAGCTTCCGCCGGGCTTCTGCGGCGTCTGCGCGGCATCCAAGTAGCCGTCGCAGCCGGCGCCCCCGGACCCCCTCTGCCTCCCGCCAACGGAAACGGGCCCCTCGGAGGGGCCCGTTCGATTGGTGGCGGGGGCGGGATTCGAACCCGCGATCCCCAGGTTATGAGCCTGGTGAGATACCACTTCTCCACCCCGCGGCGGAGAACCAAGGATGATAACCGCGGCCTCCCGGTTGGCAAGTCGGGCGGGGGGGAGCGACGCCTGCCCCTGCCGCGTTGGATTAGGATGGGTGGCCTTCCCATGGCGAGAGCGGCGTGGCTCCTCCTCGTCCTGTCCGCGCTGGCACCGGCCCAGGAGCCGTCCGGGGAGGGGTGCGGGGAGGGGGACGACGGCTGCGGCGACGACGCCGGGATCGTCGTCGACGGCGGCGTCGCCGAGGGCACGATCGAGATCGAGGTCGATCCGTTCGACCAGACGTCGCAGCCGGAGGAGCCCAACCGCCCGCCCCCCGTCGAGGTGGGGACGTGGCAGCCGCCGGATCTCGACGACGCCGTGCGCCGCGAGATGGAGGCGCTCCTGCGCCGCCGCGGCGAGGCGATCGACGACGTGTCCGTCCGATACCGGCTCGCCGAGCTCTATCTCGAGCACGGCTGGCTCCCGCAGGCGGAGGCGGAGTTCCTCTCCTGCGTGGCGCTCGACCCGGAGTCGATCCGGCCGTGGGAGGGGCTCCTGCGCGTCTACGCCGCGGCCCCGCGCGAGGAGCGGCGCAACGGGCGCATCGTCTTCGTGAACGGCGTGCTGCAGCGGCCGGGCGGCGCCGACTGGATCCCGGCGAAGGAGCGCGCCACGCGGATCACGGCCGCGTGGCGGGAGATCGTGAAGCGGCGCCCCGACGACGTCGCGAAGCGCCGCGGGTTCCTGGACCACCTGAAGCGCGAGCGCGACCCGATCTCGGTCGAGGCCGAGGCGCGCGAGATCCTCTCGCGGCTGCCGGGGGACGCGGACACGCGCTTCGACCTCGCCGAGGCGGTCCGGCGGCGCGGCACGATCGAGGAGACCGCGCGCAAGGGCGCCGCGCACGAGGCGCTCGCCGCATCGAGGAGGATCCTCGAGGAGAACCTCGCGGCGTCGCCCTCGCACGCGGCGAGCGCGCTCCGGCTCGCGCGGATCCTCGCGAAGATGGAGGGGACCGCGGCCGAGCAGCGGATCGCGGAGCTCGAGGAGCGCGCCTTCTTCGCGCTCTTCGTCCGGCCCGAGCTGATGCCCGTCGAGGTCCGCGCGGACACCGTGCGCATGGCGCGGAGCCTCGCCGGCCCCTCCATCGCGCGGGCCCTGTGGGACTCCGCGCTCGCCCCCCCGCGCCCGGACCCCTTGGAGGCGTTCTTCGAGCAGCAGAGGCCCCCGTACGTGCAGCGCTGGATCTACCAGCCCTTCCCGAACGCGCAGCCGCGCGACC
>JAKLKT010000101.1 GCA_023150495.1 Planctomycetota bacterium | reverse complement strand
GCGGCTCCCGTGCCCGAGGGGACGAAGCCGAAGAAGCGCGGCGAGAAGGACCTCGCGAACCTCGTCGACAGGATGCGCCTCACGGCCGCGCTGGCGACGAAGGGCGAGGTGGTCGCGAAGACGCGGGAGGCGCAGGCCACGAAAGGGCTCGTCGCGGCATGGGAGCCGGGTTCGGCGCCCGAAGCCCTGCCGATGGAGCCGCCGAAGCCGCCCGAGAGGATCGCGATACCGCAGCCGCCGCCGATGCCGCCTCCGGAAGAGGGGGAGCCGGTCCCGGGCGCCCCGGCCCGCGGCGGAAAGGGCGCCGCGCGGCCGCACACGACGCGCGGCGCGAAGGCCCGCACGGACAACAAGGGCTCCTCCCGCCGATAGGCTCCGATGCTCGTGCTCGCCTCCGGCTCGCCGCGCCGGCGGGCGCTCCTCGAGAGCGCGGGGATCCCGTTCCGGGTCGTGGTGCCGGACATCCCGGAGCACGAGCCCGAGCGGGGCGACCCGCGCGCCGTCGCCGCCCTCAACGCGCGCCGCAAGGCGGAGGCGGTGCCCGGCGACCTCGTGCTCGCGGCCGACACGGTCGTCGCCGTGGGCGACCGGCTCCTCGGGAAGCCGCGCGACGAGGCCGAGGCACGGGACCTCCTGCGCGCGCTCTCGGGGACGAGCCACGTCGTCGTGACGGCGGTCGCGCTGAAGGCGGGCCGCCGGATCCTCGAGCGGGCGGTCACGACCCGCGTGACGATGCGCCGCCTCGACGAGAGGGAGATCGCCGCCTACGCCGCGTCCGGGGAGGGCATGGGGAAGGCGGGCGGCTACGCGATCCAGGAGACCGCGGACCGCTTCGTGACGGCGCTCCAGGGCCCCTTCGACAACGTGGTCGGCCTCCCCGTGGCCGCCGTGCGCGAGCTGCTCCGCGAGGCGGGAGTAGACTCGGGGGCATGAGACGCCACCTCGCGCTGCTTCTCCTCGTTGCCGCCGCGTGCCAGGGCGCCTGCAACGAATCGAGGGGGGCGGGGGGGGCCGCGGTCTCCGGGGAGGAGTTCGTCACCCTTCCCGCCGGCGCGGGCGTGGACGAGGTGCTGGAGGTCGTGGACGGCCTCCGGAAGGGCGAGGGGCTCGACACGCCCGGCCACCGCGTCTTCTACTTCGTGATCCTGCGCGACGGGGACCGGCACGGCCCGGCCTACCGCCACGGCGCCTTCCACGCCGTCGTGGGCGCGGGCGTGACGCTGCCCGAGGGCGCGCTCGCGATCCGGCGCGTTTGGGCCGCATCGGGCCAGGTCGACGGGAAGAACGAGGAGCCCGAGCGGTGGGGGGTGTCGGTCGCCGTCGAGCCGGGGGCCGGAAAGCCGTATGCGGAGAAGGTCGTCGCCGCGGCCGGCACCTTCGCGGAGGCCCTGTCCCGCCGCATCCCGCTCCACCCGGACTGCGTGCTCGCGATGGGGGACGTGGCGTACACGAACCCGCACGCGGCCGATCCGGCGGAGAAGGAGCTCGGCAATGCCGTTCGCGCGCGCGTCCCGGTCCCCGCGCCCGACGGGCAGGTCCTCATCCGGACCGGCGACCGTCAGATCCGGGTCGACGTGGAGCGGCGCTCGGGCGACGGCATCCGCGTCGGGATGATGTTCCGCACGCGGTTCGACGGCGAGGACCGCGGGATGCTGTTCGAGTACCCGCACGCGGCCGAGCGCCAGTTCTGGATGAGGAACTGCAGGATCCCGATCGACGTCGCCTACGTCAACCGCGGCCGCGTCGAGAGGATCTGGACGATGGAGCCCGCGTTCGGCACCGACCAGCGGGACCTGCGCCACTACCCGAGCGACACGGTCGCCGACAAGGCGCTCGAGATGCCCGCCGGGTGGTTCGAGAGGAACGGCGTGAAGCGGGGCGACGGGATCTCGGTCGCCGGGCAGTAGCCCGAATCGTTGCCTCCGGCGGGGTTTCGGGTCTACTTTCGTGGCAAGCCATGGAAGAAACCGTGCTCAAGTTCACGACGAAGGATGTCACGATCGAGCTCGCCGGCTCCGAGGAGTTCGTCGAGCGCCAGATCCGGTTCTTCAAGCACTATCTCTCGACCGGCGAGAGCGCGCCCGCGGAGACCGCTCCGTCCGCGGAGGCCATGAAGCCGAACCTCGCGACGTTTTTCGAGAAGCGGGCGTCGCGGTCAGGCAGGGGCGCGATCCAGGAGGCGCTCCTGCTCTTCGGCTACTACCTGCAGGACGTCGAGGGCCAGCCCGAGTTCTCGATCGAGCAGATCGGGGGCTGCTTCGGCGTCGTGGGCCGGCCCCTGCCCAAGAACCTCCACCACGCCGTGGGAACGCTCAAGCGGAAGCACAAGTGGTTCGAGGAGGGGTCGAAGAGGGGCTACTACCGCCTCTCCGAGAAGGGCAGGAAGCTCGTGCGGCCGGCGAAGTAGCGGGCTCCGGGCCGACGCTAAAGGCTGTTAGGCCCGGGGCTTGAGCCGTCGCCTGTGGATTCCTTGCCGCCAACGCCGCGGGCCTGAGGCAGGGAGGCGGACTTCGGGCATCCCCCCCGGGCCCCCCCTTCAGCCTTTTCAGCCCCCCTCCCCCCCGGCCGATAAGAAGAGGGCTTGAAGAGCGGCATCACCACGATCGTCGGGCTCGGGACCGTGACGGCCCTTTTCATGGCCATCATGTCGGTCTTCTACCTCCAGCAGATCCCGACGAAGGCCGACCTCGAGCGCCTCTCCGACGACATCCGGAACGAGCACGGCCTCTATCTCTCCGCCGCGAACCGCGTCGTCGTGCGCCTCATCCACCCCCAGAAGGAGGGGGACCGGATGGGGCTCCGGGTCCAGTGCGCGCTCCGCGCCGACATCCGGCAGCGCCCGGAGACGTTGAACCTCTACCTCGGCCGGATCGGCGACAGCATCCTCGCGCACCCCGACTGGCGGGGGAAGATCGCCTACGTCACCGTCGCCCACGCGGGGGCGCCGGAGGCGACCGTGACCCGGCAGGAGGGCGCCACGGCGGCTGCCGTGCCCCCCGTCCGGCGGAAGTAGCCCCCCCCGCGCCCCCCCCGGGCCGCCCGGCAAGTTGCGGGATCCGCCCCAAGAGGCTACGCTATGCGGCTCCCGCAGGGAGACTGCCATGAAGAAGGGCATCCACCCCAAGTACATCGCCTGCACCGTGAAGTGCGCGTGCGGCAACACCTTCGAGACCCGGGCCACGACCGAGGAGCTCAAGGTGGACATCTGCAACGTCTGCCACCCCTACTACACGGGCAAGCAGAAGTTCGTCGACACCGCCGGCCGCGTGCAGCGGTTCCGCCAGCGGTACGCCGACTACAAGGGCAAGAAGGCCGAGCAGCCCGCGTCGTAAGCGGTGGAGCGCTCGCTGCCCGAGACCCTCGCGCGCTACCGCGAGCTCACCCGCATGCTCGAGGACCCGGACATCGCCCGGGACCCGGCGAAGGTGAGGGACATCGCGAAGGAGCGCGGCAGGCTCGAGCGCCCGGCGAGGCTCTACGAGCGGTGGCTCGACGCGCGGCGCCGGATCCGCGAGACCGAGGCGCTGCGCGAGGACCCCGAGATGCGCGAGGCGGCCGAGGAGGAGCTCGTTCGCCTCCGCGCCGAGTTCGAGCGGCTCACGGAGGACGTCGCCGACGAGATGGGCGGGGACGAGACCGAGGACGCGGCGAGCGTGATCGTCGAGGTGCGGGCGGGCACCGGCGGCGACGAGGCCGCGCTCTTCGCCGGCGAGCTCTTCGACATGTACTGCCGGTTCGCGGAGTCGAAGCGGCTGAAGGTCGAGGTGCTCGAGGTCGCCAAGACGGACCTCGGCGGCGTGCGCGAGGCGATCGCCGCGCTGACCGGGCCCGGCGTCTACCGGATGCTCAAGTACGAGTCGGGCGGCCACCGGGTCCAGCGCGTCCCCGCGACCGAGACCCAGGGGCGCACCCACACCTCGGCGGCGACGGTCGCCGTGCTTCCGGAGCTCGAGGAGGTCGAGATCGAGATCCGCACCGAGGATCTCCGCATCGACACGATGCGGGCGGGGGGGCCCGGGGGGCAGAAGGTCAACAAGACCGAGTCGGCCGTCCGGATCACCCACATCCCCACGGGCCTCGTGGTCAAGTGCCAGGACGAGAAGTCCCAGCACAAGAACAAGGCCCGGGCGATGCGCATCCTCAAGTCCCGGATCTACGACCACATCCGCCAGCAGAAGGACAAGGAGCGCGCCATCGCCCGGAAGAGCCAGATCGGCTCCGGCGACCGGAGCGAGCGGATCCGGACCTACAATTTCCCGCAGGACCGGCTGACGGACCACAGGCTGGACTTCAATCTTCACGGGCTTCCGGGCATCATGGCCGGGGGGCTCGACCCCCTGATCGAGGCCCTGCGCAAGAAGGAGAGAGCCGAGCGGCTCAAGTCGCTCGATCTGAAGGACCTGGAGGACAAGGAATGAGCGACGAAGAGAAGCCCTCGACGGACGACCTCGAGAACCTCCCCGATCCCGACACGGACTCCGGAGAGAAGTTCCCGGCGATGGAGGCGATCCCGGTGGCCGAGGCCTCGGCCCCCGAAGCCCCCCCCGCCGCGGCCCCCGCGGCCGCCGAAGGACCCCGCATCTTCCCGCAGCAGTACAAGATGCTCTTCGCGAACACCTGCATCCTCGTCGGGACGCTCACCGTCTGGGAGCGCCACCACGTGACGGGGCAGGAGGACCTCTACGGCTTCGTGAGCATCGGCGGCGCGTTCGTGATGGCGGCCGCGGCCTACTGCATCCTCGTCGGCGTCGTCGGGCTGATCCGCGGCGGCATGCGCCTCGGCTCGTCGCTCCTGTCGAGCTTCTTCGCGCTCTACTTCGCGATCAAGTCGATGGTGCGCGTGATCCGGATCGACGAGGTGAAGGCGATGGTCGGGGGCCAGGAGGTCGTCGTCGTCCCGGGCTTCCAGCTCTGGGGGGACGTGTCGGACAAGTACGGCTTCCAGAGGGGCGTCGAGGTCTTCCTCGCGCAGTTCGGGCCGGGCATCTACCTGAACCTCCTCGGCGGGGCCGTGATCCTCTGGATGTTCGTCAAGGCGATGTTCTTCTCCAAGAAGAAGGCGCCGGAGCCGGCGCCGCGCCGCCGCCGTTGACGGTCCACGAGGCCCTCGGGCGCGCGACGCTCCGGCTCAAGGGGGCGGCGATCCTCTCCGCGCGCCTCGAGGCGGAGCTCCTGCTCGCGCACGTCCTCCATGCGCGGAGGCTCGACCTCCACGCCGCGGGGGCGCGGGAACTCGCTCCGCAGGAGACGGCCGCGTTCGAGACGCTTCTCGGCCGGCGGGAGCGCGGGGAGCCGGTCGCCTACCTCACGGGGCGGAAGGAGTTCTATTCCCTGGAGCTCGAGGTGACGCGCGACGTGCTCGTGCCGCGGCCGGAGACGGAGATGCTCGTGGACCGGATCCTCGCGCTCCGGCCGGAGCGCCTCCTCGACCTGGGGACCGGGAGCGGGTGCGTTGCGGTGGCGTGCGCCGTGCAGCTGCCCGGGTGCGAGGTGACGGCGACGGACGTAAGCGGAAGGGCCCTCGCGGTCGCGCGGCGGAACGCGGAGCGGCACGGCGCGCGGATCCGGTTCCTCGAGGGCGACCTCTACGAGGCGGTGCCCGAGGGCGAGCGGTTCGACGTGATCGCGTCGAACCCTCCCTACGTGCGCACCGCGGAGGCGGCGAGGGTGGCGACGCACGAGCCCCTGCTCGCGCTCGACGGGGGGCCCTCGGGGCTCTCGCTCCTCAAGCGCGTGATCGAGGGGGCTCCGGGGGTGTTGGCGCCGGGCGGGACGCTCCTCTGCGAGATCGGCGAGGACCAGGAGGCGGACGCGCTCAAGCTCGCCGGAGGCCGCTTCTCGTCGTCGGAGGTCGCGCGCGACCTCGCCGGCCATCCCCGCCTCCTCATCGCCACCCGGTACTCGGTACGCGGGTAGGCCGCCGGAACCCGCTGCGGGGAAACGACTTGCGTCGGCGGGCTGCGGACCTTGGGGTCCGCAGTTTTCCGAAGGGCCGCACCCGGCGCCGAGAGGCATCTACCGCCAGCTGCCCGGCGGGCGCGAGGGGATAGGGGCGTTCACGCGCACGGTGCTCGGCACGTTCGGCTGGCTCCGGGACATGGTGGCCCCTCTGCCTCACCCTCGGGGCCGCGGCGGCGCTCAGGGGACCGCCGCTCCCGCGCCGCACGCCGGCGGGCGAGCGGCTGCTCGTCGCAGCCTCGCGCGCGAGGGCACCATCGTCGTCGTGTTCCGGGCCTTCCTGTTGGCGACCTGCCGGACCGTCGACCTCGCGGTGAGCCCGCCGTGGCGGCGGGTCTTCGAGCGGCTCAGCGGTAGGCGGCGGCCCCCGGAGCCCCCTCGAATCGACCCGGTCCCTCACGGCGCCGCGTCGAACCGGCGGACGAGGGCGTCGGGCTCGCGATCGTCCGAGAGCTTCTCGATGACCGCGACGAAGGGGTCGTACTCCCCGTCCTTGAGCAGGAGCCGGCTGCGCCAGTGATTGGGGGGGCGCCGGGGGACCCACGTGCCCTTGCCCGCGCGGACGTAGATCTCGCCGACGATGCAGCCGAACTCCGTCGCGACGATGCGGAGGAGGTTCCTCGGGTAGGCCGGGTCCTGGTCGCGCGTGAGCTTGATCCGCATCTCGGCGTCGAGGAGCCGATCGAGGAAGACGAGCCCATCCCGGTCCGGGGAGAGGTCGTGCCGGCGGACCTGGTAGATCCGCTCGACGCCGTCCATCGCGAGCTTGCCCAGGGTCTTCGGCATCCGCGCCCGTTCCTCGTCGGTGATCCCCGCCTCGAAGGCCTCGAGGCTCGGATGTCCATCGGGCACGACAGGCCGGAACCACGCCGAAAACAGCCTCTCGGCGGGGATTCTGGGCGCTCGGCGGAAGGGCCACATGCGGCCATTCTGGCATCCGCGGCGCGTTCCGGCGGCCCGGACGGAGACCGCCCGCGCAGTACCGCGATTGTCCGTGCCTTCAGGCTCCCGGAGCCGTTGCGGAGGTTCCTCCCATCGCCCAAGCGAGGACGAGGAAGAACGAGATGACCAAGGAGCGCCAACCACCGCGAATCCGGAATGAGAATCGTAAAGTTCGATGCTCTCTGGTGCGCGGTCGCGGGTTCTTGAGCCGAGCCGGCGCGTCGCGTCCGGCGGCCCGGCGAATCCCTGCGAGAGGTTCACGTCGCGCCCATTCCCTTGCACCTGCAAGCTGGTACCCTCTTGCGCAGGAGGTCCGGATGGGTAACTGGCTTGGCCGCTTCTTCTCGCTCTCTCTCGCCGTCCTCGCGCTCGCGTGGGCCGCGCCCGCCGCGCAGGCGGAGGACGTGTTCCTGATCATCAGCATGGAGCCCGAGTTCGACACCTCGGTCGATCTGATCGAGGACTTCGGGAGTCCCACGATCATCGTGCGCATCGGTTCGCTGACGAACGACGTTCCCGATCCCCGGCAGACGCGATTCCTGCCGGGTTCCGAGCCGCCGACGGTGCCGGTCGGCGAAGACAATCTCACCGCGTTCGACGGCAACGAGTCCACCATCTTCGGGAGCTACACGGTCGAGGACTTCGAGTCGACCGAGCCGCACATGGTGACCCCGGGCGCCGCGGGCATCGACCCGCAGATCCAGGCCGCCGTCTTCGCCTCATCGAGCGCCCTCGCGACCGCCGTCACGAACTCGGGGGGGTTCATGAGCACCGGCGACATCGTCGAGATCGTCTACGAGAAGGCGGTCGAGCTGGCGGGAGAGGGTGAGTACACCGGCCCCGACCCCAACGACATCGCCGAGGCGCTCTTCGGCGCGACCCAGCCCCTCAGCGCGCCCGACGACTTCTCCTGCGAGGCGGAAGGCGAGCTCTTCCCGCACCCGAAGGACGAGGTGAATCCGCTCTTCGCCTTCGAGATCGCCTTCGATGACGAGGGCACGTTCACGTCCCTGGGCGTCTGCCTCCTCGTCGAGGCGGAGGTCAAGGAGTCGTCCGTCAACCTGAAGAAGAAGGGCACCGTCTCGGTCGCGATCTACTCGAGCGACACCTTCGACTCGGACGACATCGACGAGGACACCGTGGAGATCGGCGGCGTCCTTGCGGGCAAGGTCCAGTTCGCGAAGAACAAGGCGACCGCCCAGTTCAGCGTCAAGGATCTGGTCGATGCGGGGGTCCTGACCTCGGATACCGAGGAGATCACCATCCACGCGGATCTCACGGACGGCAGCTGCATCGAAGCGACCATCCCGATCAACGTCAAGTAGCGTGAAACCTCCGGGGGGCCCGCCCGCGGGCCCCCCGAGCCCCCCCGTTCACGGCTCCTGCGCGAGGATCACGGTGTTCGGCCAGACGCGCGTCAGGTAGTGCTCGCGGTACCCGTCGTTCCGGATCCGAGCCGCGCGTTCCTTCACGAGCGCCCTCGCCTTCCCGAGGAACTCCCCCCGGCGCCCGGCGTCCTCGTGCACGAGGGAGAGCGTGAACCAGCTCTCCGGGCCCTGCTTGGGCGTGGTCCCGCCCGACGCCTCGAGCCGCTCGAGCGCCTCGCGGGCGCAGGATGCGGCCTCGTCCATCCGCCCGGTGCCCCG
>JAKLKT010000100.1 GCA_023150495.1 Planctomycetota bacterium | reverse complement strand
GGGGAAGGAGCGCTACCTCGAGAGCCTCTGCAACCGCGGCGACCCCGAGGTATTCGCGACGCTCTCCGCGGCGGCGAACGAGGGGCTGCTCGACCGCGAGCTGCGCCTGTCGATGGCGTACGCGGCGTGCCGCTCCCGCGCGTTCACGCTCGACCAGGTGGCGTACGCGGCGGCGGGCGCGGACGCGGCGAAGAAGGCGGAGATCCGCGAGCGCTACATGCGGCGCCTCGGGGAGGTGGAACGTCTCGTGGCGGCGGCGGTGCCCGCGGATGCGTCCGGGGGCCCCGTGCTCGAATCGCTCCGCCGCCGCCTCGCTGACCTGCGCATCCCATAGGGGGTACCGGCGCCGCAAGCTGTTGGGGGGACACGGTTTACGGCGACGAGGTGCGGCAGTGGTGTCCGCACCCGCGGTCGCTTCGGGCGGGCGGCGCGGGCGGCGGCTACCTCACACGCTTGACGATCAGCCAGCCGTCGGGGCAGCGCTTCGGGTCGTGCTCGACCATCCCGACCTCGCCGACCTTCAGCTTGAAGATCACCGCCGAGGGGCCCGGGTAGAGCGTGCCCCGGTAGATCTCGTGCGTCTCCTTCGGCACGCCGTCCCGCGCGGCATGGACGAGTCCGCTCGGCTCGCCATCCGAGGTCCGCGCGTCGGTGTACTCCTCCTTGAGCGCCTGGAAGTCGGCGCCGGACCGCGCGAGGTCGAGGACCCTCGCCGCGCGCTCCTGCGCGGCCTCGCGCGGGCGATCGGTGTCCGACAGGACCTCCACGCGCTTCGTGCGCGGGTTCGTCACCCGGTACGAGTCCTTGAACGCGACGAGGATCTGGTCGTAGACGATGTGGTCCGGGATCGCGTCGCCCTCGGGCTCCCCGTCCGGAGGGGCCGCCGGCATGTCCGGCTGCGCGCCCTTCCCGGGCGGCGGCGGCGGCTCCGCGTCGCCGCATGCCCCGATGAGGACCGCGACGGAAAGCACCGCGGAACGGACGCGACGCATCGCTACTCCACTCTCCAGACGATCGACCAACCGTCGGGCGCCTCCTCCGGATGATACTCGCAGAGGTCGATCCCGCCCGGCTCCTGGTTCTCGATCAGCCGCGCCAGCGCGAGCGGCAGGTCCTCGAGGTTCATCTCGCCCGGCTGCGGCCGGATGCGGTTGTCCACCGCCGTGATCCACGCCGGCGCGTCGAGCCCCGCCTCGTCCGCGAGCCGGTCCGGCGCGACACCCTCGCGCGCGCGCCGCAGGAGATCCTGCGCCCTCCCCCGCGCCCCCTCCCCGTCCGGCACGACGAGCCGCCGCACGCGCCAACGCTCCGCGCGCTCCCGAGGCGGCGCCTTCCCCGTGCACTTGAACCAGAGGAGCCGGCCCTCGCTGCCCCGGTTCCTCCCCTCGACTCCCATCGTCTCGCGGTTGTTGTCGACGAGGAGGAAGATGTCGAAGTTCCAGTCGACGGCGATCCCCTCGACGTTGCCGAACAGCGGGTACTCGACGTTGCGGAGCCCCAGCATGTCGTCGACGAGCTTTCCGTAGGACGCGCGGCGGACCTCCTTTCCCGGGAGGTCGTCCTCGAAGCGCATCTCGAGGATCTCTCGCGTGAGCCGGCTCACGACGAACATCCTGCCTGCGATCGCCACGGCGTCGGTCTGATCGAGTAGGGGTGCGGGGAGCTTCAGCCCCTCGTGGCGAGGGACCAGCGCGAACGGGTCCTCCTCGAGGCCGTAGACGTCGTACGGCGGCTGCTGGCCGCTCGTCCCCATCCGCTCGCGGAAGACGTAGAGGAGCGGCGTGCCGTCCTTCAGCCGGCGGAAGCACGCCGCCTCGATGCCGTCGTTGCCCGCGGACCCGATGCCCGTCTTGACGCGGCCGAGCACGTGGCCGAAGAGGTCCGCGCGCACGATCGTGCCGTCGGCCTCGCAGCCGAGGAAGAGGTTGCCGGTCCAGTGGTCCCACGTCGCCGCCTCGAGGTCGAGCCGCTCCCCCTCGAGGCCGATCAGCGGAACGCCGGGGCCGACGAGCAGCCGCTTGCCGACGCGGTCGAGCGTCGCGCGGAAGAGCGCGGAGCGCTTGTCCGACACGACGACGAACTGGCCCGCGAGCGGCGTGCTGCCGACGGGTCCTCGATCTCCTTCGGCAGCCGGAACTCGCCCGCGAACACGTACGGCTCGGAGAGGCCCTTCAGCTCGAACGCCTCCTCGACCGGCCCCGCCGCGAGCACCGCGCGCGACGGCGGCGCGGGCATCCGCGGCACGCCCGCGTGGCGGTTGAGGAAGATCGACACCGTGTCGTCGAGGCGGTTGGAGACGAGGATGTCGCACCGCCCGTCGCCGTCCCAGTCCGCGAGCGCGAGGCGGCAGGGGCCGCGCCCGCTCGCGAGCCGCTCTGCCGGGCCGAACCCACCATTCCCGTCGCCGGCGCGGAGGACGAGGTCGCCCGAGAGGAAGGACGTGGCCGCGATGTCGGGATGGGGATCCGCGTCGAGAGCGGCGGCGACGATCGCCTGCACGCGCTGGCCCATGTCCAGGGGCTCCGCGGCCCGGAACGCGGACCTGCCCTCGCCGGCCTCTGTGTTCAGGAGGACGACCACGTCGTCCCTCAGATCCTCGAGGGGATGCTCGCGCGCGACGAGGAGGTCGTCCCGCCCGTTGCCATCGAGGTCTGCGAGCGCCACGTCGAGTCGCAGCCACGGCGCCTTCGGGTCCGGCTCCTCGGGGATCGAGATGCGCGGCTGGAACGAGAGGTTGAACTCGCCGCGGAAGAGGACCACGCGCAGGCCGTCGGCCACCGCGAGGTCGCGCATCCTGTTCCTGTCGATGTCGCCGGTCGCGATCCCGAGCCCGCGCTCCCTGCCCGTGCGCGCCCCGAGAGGCCACTCCGTGCCCGCGGGGCGGAACCCGAGGGCGCCGTTGCCGAACCGGATCGCGAGGTTCCTCGACGCGTAGCCCGTCGCGGCGACGTCGGGGATCCCGTCGACGTCGAAGTCGTCCGCGAGAAGCCCGGGGACGAATCGCGGCGCGCCGTAGAAGTCGCTCACGAGCGGCTTCCGGTCGCTCCCGAAGCGCACGAAGAAGAACGTCCGGTCGGGGTCGACGTTCGACGTCGTGACCGCCTCGACGCGGCCGTCGGCGTCGAAGTCGTCGATCACGAGCCCATGATGGTGCCCCTTGCCGAGCGGGACGAACACGAGCGCGGCCGAGGGGCCGCCGAAGCGGACCGCCATGCCGCCCTCGCACGCGACGGCCGCGTCCATGGCCCCGTCCCCGTCGAGATCGCCCGCCGCGAGGTCGTGCGGATCCGGCCCGACGTGCAGCACGATGCGCTCGAACCCCTCCCCCGCGCCCCCTCCCATCCCCGGCGCGACGAAGTCGGCGCCATCGAGCGGGACGTCCACCTCCCAGCCGCGGATGTGCTCGCTCCGCTCGATCGGGCGCTGCAGCTCGAGACGCCCCCGCTCCGACTCCTCCTCGCTCTGGAAGCGCGCCGCGACGATGTGCGGCAGCACGACGCCCTTCGTCTCGCGGTGGTCGCCGAACCGCACGGTGCAGAACGGGCGGTTCTCCTCGACCTCGAAGCGGACCTCCGCGAGCAGGTGCGTCCTCGCGTCGAGCAGGTAGACCGCGCGCACGCCGGCGCCGTCGCGCTCGGTGAAGAGCACCTCGTGCCCCTTCGCGTCGGCGACCCGCAAGCGCGACGGGTCGCGGAGGTACGCGAGGAGCGGGAACGGCTCCGCGAACGCCTTCATGAAGTAGTACGCGCCGCGCGTCGTCCTCTGGTTCGGGCGGAACCGCTCGAAGAAGGCCTTCCCGAGCACGAACGCGCCGTCCGGCCCGAACCACTCCTGCCGCCCCCCGAGGTCGCGGCGGCACGTCGCGGGCAGGAGGAAGGAGGCGCGGCCGGGATCCCCCGCCGCGACGAGCGTCTTCACGCCCTCCGCGGCGCCGAGCGCGCGCGCATGGTCGCGGAGGATCTGCTCCGCGGTGCGACCCTCTGCGGCGGCCACGCCCGCGAGCGCGAGGAGGAGGAGCCGCCGCACGGCTAGCGGAGCTCCTCCGGGCGAGGGACGCGGAACTGGCGCGAGGCGGCCTTGTCGACCCAAGAGCGGGGCAGGAGGCGCAGCGCGAGGACCGTGCCCTTCGCCATCGGCGCCACGACGTAGCGGTCGCGGGGGCGGCGCGCGAGGCAGGCGGAGAGGACGACCCGCGCGACACGCTCCGCCGTGACCGCGCGGCTCATCATCTCGCGTTCGATCTCGTCGACGTGGCGGAAGAAGGGGGCGTAGGGGGAGGAAGGGTCCCCGATCTGCCCCTCGGCGCGGCCCCGCGTCACGTCGAAGAACTCCGTCTCGACGGGCCCGGGCTCGACGAGCGAGACGTGGATGCCCCACGGCCGCGCCTCGAGGCGCAGCGAGTCGGAGAGCCCCTCGAGCGCGTGCTTGCTCGCGCAATACCAGCCGAAGAGCGGGTAGCCGAACCGGCCCGCGACCGAGGAGATGTTCACGATCCGGCCGGAGCGGCTCTTCCGCATGAGCGGCATCACGGCTTGCATCAGCGCGGCCGCGGCGAAGAAGTTGACCTCGAACTGCCGCCGGCCGTCCGCCTCCTTCACGGTCTCGACCGGACCGGCCTCGCCGTACCCCGCGTTGTTGACGAGGATGTCCACGCGGCCGCCGCACGCCTCGACGAGCCGCGCACGGACGGACGGGTCGGTGACGTCCCCGGGGACCGGGACGGCCCTGAGCTCCGCGGCGACCGCGGCCAGCAGGCCCTCCCTCCGGGCATTCAGCAGGAGCTTCGCGCCCTCCCCCGCGAGAATCCTGGCGGTGGCGAGGCCGATCCCGGCGGTGGCGCCGGTGACGAGGGCGGTCCTGTTCTCGAGACGACGGGGGGCCATGACGCCGGATTCTAGGGCCTCCTTGACGGGCCGCCCCGGAATCGGACGGCGTCCCGCCCACCGGCCGCGTTGCAAGGGGTGTCCTCGACGGCTATGCTCTCTGGAAGGAAGAAAGGGCGCCCTCAGGCGCCCTTTTTCGTCCGCACTTGAGACGCCTCTGGCCCCTCCTCCTCCTCTGTTCCTGCGGCGGCGGCGGCGGCGGCGACGACCCCCCCCCGCCCCCCCCGCCTCCCTACGCCGAGACCGTTTCGACCGGGCTCGCCATCGGGTCCGCCTACCCGAACGCGACCGCGCTCTCGAACCTCGTCTTCGTCGCGGTCTCCGAGGCCGAGATGGGGGCGGACCTGAACGCGGACGGGGACCTGCTCGACGAGGTGATCCACGAGATCGACACGGCGACGGGCGCCGTCCGGCCCATGGCGCTCGCGGTGGTCGGCCGGATCATCCCGTCGAACGTCCAGGTCGCATTCCTCGTGAGCGAGACCGGGCAGGCCGGCAGCGACTTCAACGGGGACGGCGACTTCGCGGATCTCATCTGGTTCGTCTACGACCCCGCGCGTCCCTTCGCGCCGGGGACGAACCCCCTGAACACCGGCATCGCGGCGCCGTTCGCCGGCGCCGGGGCGGGCACCGCGGGGGGGTTCGTGCTCCTCGAGTCCGAGGGTGCCGACCGCGTGGACCGGAACGGGGACGGGGATCAGCTGGACATCGTCCCGCGCGCCTTCTCCGGTGCCGCATTCGCCCTTTCGGTGCTCGCCGCCCCCGCCTACGCGCCGACGACCCAGCTCGTCGCCCGCAACGGCCGCGTGCTCTACGCGGCGAGCGAGGCGTCGCAGGGCGTCTCGCTGAACGGCGACCCCGACCTCCTCGATTTCGCGCTCCACGCGATCGACTTCACGCCCGGCCTGCCGACGCTCCGCCGGATCGGCGGTGGCGCGGCGCGCGCGGTCGCGAACCACCCCTTCGCGCTCACGAACAGCGCGGCGGTCTACTTCATCGACGAGGCGGGCGACAACGGCATCGACCTGAACAACGACGGCGACGCGAACGACGCGATCCTCGCGGTCTTCGACCTCGCGACGGGCTCCGGCGAGACGCTGCCCTTCACGCCCGTGATCCCGTCGTTCGCCGTCGCGGGCGCGACCTCGGTCGGCATCGGCGCCGGCGCCGCGCGGGCGGTCGTCGCCGTGAGCGAGGCGGGGCAGAGGCGCGACATCAACAACGACTTCGACCAGCTCGACGCGATCCTCGCGTGGGTGGACACGACCGCGCCTGCCACGTTGAACCTCCACGCGACCGTCGCCGTCGCGGCGCGGACGCCCGCGATCGACGGGACGCGCGGTCTCGTGGCCGTGTCGGAAGGCGCGTCGGGGTTCGGGGGCACCGACCTGAACCTCGACGGCGACAAGGCGGACGCCGTCCTCTTCCTCGTGGACACGGCGACCGCGCCGGGGACCGTGGCGAACCTCTCGCTCGCTGCGCCGGCCTACGCGCTCTCGGGGATCGACGCGTTCGCGGGCGTCGACGAGTCGGCGCAGGGCGGCGCCGACCTGAACGGCAACGGCAGCACGACCGACGTCGTGCAGTTCTACATCGACCTCGGCGACCCGGTGCCGGCGCCGCGCGGGCTCGGCATCATCACGACGAGCGCGACGTTCTTCCGCCTGTCGGCGCAGGAGGTGCGCGTCGCGGCCGTGCTTCCCGAGGGGCAGTCGGCGACGTACGGCGACCTCAACGGGGACGGCGACACGGCGGACTCCGCGCTCGAGCTGATCGCGCTCAACCCGAGCCTGTCGCCGCCGCCGCTCATCTCCCCCACGCCCTACTTCGCGGGCGAGTGCTCGGCGGGCGCGGCGCAGCCGCTGCGCACGGGCCCGGGCACCTTCGTGTTCCCGACCTCCGAGGCGATGGCCGGCGCGGACCTGAACGAGGACGGGGATCTTCTCGACACGGTGCTCTGCGTCACGACCATCCAGTAGGGGGTCAGGGGGTCCGGGGGCAGGGGGAGCCGGCGCGACCCGAATCGAGACGGCGGAAACCCCTCCGCTCCGCTTCGACCGTGCCGTGCCGTCCGGGCGCGGGACACGGAACCGGCGCCGCCTTGTCGTCCCCCCGTTGGGTGGTTTCCTTGCCTCCGGAGGGTAGCGGTGAAAGGAGAAGGACGATGCGATCCCTTTTGCCGCGGGCGGCAGTTGCGTCACTCGCACTGCTGCTCATGGCCAGCGGCGCCCTTGCCCAGGGCGTCGTGGACCAGCAGAACGACCCGGCAGGGGGCAGCGGCTTCGGCTGCGGCAGCCCGCCGATCCTGAACGGCAGCGTCCACCAGGGCTTCGTGCCCTCGGCGGACAACCTCGTGGCGGTGGAGCTGCGCCTGATGGCGGGCTCGGCCTTCCCGACCGAGGGGGCCTCGACGACCGCGCGGATCCGGGACGGATCCTCGTCGGGCACGGTGCTCGGCGAGGCGACATCCTTCGTGTCCGGACCGCTCTCGGCGAACGCACAGGTCCTCGTGCGGTTCGACTTCTCGGCGATCACGCTGACGCCGGGGAACACCTACCTGATCGAGTGGGTGACGCCGCCGACCACGGTGCTCATGTGGGTCGGGCAGGGCGGGAATCCCTACGCGTCCGGGACCGCCTACAGCTGCAGCGGCAACCCGTGGCCGGTCTCCGGAACGGACTTCAACTTCGTCACGTACGAAGCGGAGCCGCCGCCCCCGCCGGAGGAGGAGCCCGCCTCGGAGGAGGAGCCGCCGGTCGAGGAGACGCCGACCTGCGAGGGGCTGCTCGATCAGCTCCGCGAGGCGGTCGATGGCCTCGGCGCGAACAAGTTCAAGCAGTGCGCGATGGCGCGGCTCCTCGGCAACGCCGAGAAGCACCTCGACAAGGGCAAGCTGAAGGCGGCCGCCGCCAACGTGCGCGCCCTCGAGTACCAGGTACGCCTCCTCCACAAGCTCGGGGTCATCACCGACGGCCAGAGGGACGTGGTGCTGGAGCTCGCGCAGGCGTTCCGCGACTGCCTCGGTGTCGAGAAGAAGTCGAAGGGCGACGGCGGCTTCTGCTTCAAGAAGAAGAACCGCGACTAGAAGGACCTTCAGGGCGCCGTCGGGACCCTCCGGTCCCGGCGGCGCTCGAGTTCCGCCGCGGCGCGCGCGGCGAAGATCCGCAGCACGCTCTCCGCGGTGGCGGGGTCCGCGAGCGGCTGCCTGCCGATGACCGCGATGAGCCCGAGCGGCCGGCCCAGGGCATCGACGAGAGGCGCCCCGAGATAGCACTCCGCGCCCATCTCCTCGAGCATGCGATCGCGCGGGAACCGCGCCCGGACGCCCTCGGGATGGCAGCACAGGCGGCCCGCCGTGACCTGCTCGCAGGGCGTTCCGCCCAGCGCGTACCGCACGTCGGTACGCACCGTGCCGTCCACGCAGAACGCCACGCAGGAGACCTCGCCCTCCCGCTCCACCTCCCCCACGAGCGCGCACTCGACGCCGAGGCTCCGCGCGAGATAGAGGACCAGCGAACGGAAGAAGTCGTCGCCTTGCGCGTCCGCGACGCCCGCGGCGATGTTGCTCACGAGCTCCTCCGTGCGGCGAAGCGCGGTCACGGACTCGAAGACGACGCCGACCGAGTCGTCGGGCAGGGGGAATGCCTTGAAGGCCCAGATGTTCCTGATGACGCGGCCGTCGCCGTACTCGAAGTCGCTCGTCTCCCTCGTGCTCCCCGTGCGGATCACGTCGGCGAAGAGCGCCGGGGTCCCCTTGGCCCGGAGCGCGGGGAAGACCTCGTCGATCCGCCGGCCGAGGATCTCGTCCTTCGGGATGCCGAGCATCCGCTCCGCCGCCGGGTTGACGATCACGACCCGGAGCGAGCGGTCGTCGGCCTTGTCGTCGAGCCGGTAGACGAGGAGGCCGAGCTGCATGTTCCGCGCGATGTTCACGAACTGCCGGATGCGCTGCTCGGCGAGCTTCCTCTCCGTGATGTCCGCGTACTGGTCGATCCGCCCGCCGGCGTAGAGGCCCGACGAGATCGGCTGGCTCCGGTGCTCGAGCCACCGCTCCCACCGCCCGTCGCCGGGGAGGACGCGGCACTCGAACCCCTCGGCGCGCGTGTTCTCGGCGTATGCCGCGACAAGCCGCTCGCGGAACCCCTCCGGGTCCTCGACGAGGCCCGCGAGCAGGCCCGCGAGCTCGGGCGCGCCGGTGCCGGCCGTGCGCTTCGCGTCCAGCCCGAAGAAGGCCGTGAAGGCCCGGTTCACCCAGACCACCTTCCGGTCCGGGCCGACGATGCAGACACCGACGGAGGAGTTGTCGAGCACGTCGTCGATCAGCGACCGGTAGCGGCCCTCGCTCTCGCGGATCGCCGCCTCGGCGCGGCGGCGCTCGCTCACGTCGCGCAGCGCGCCGACGACGAGCTTCCTCGATCCCGTCTCGAGCGGTGCGATGCTGATCTCGACCGGCACCTCCCTGCCGTCCTTCCGCAGCACGTGCATGTCCTCGCTCGCGGGGAAGAGGCGCGTGCGCGGGCTCGCGAAGTAGCGGGAATACCCCTCGCGGTGCCGCTGCCGGAAGCGCTCCGGCATGATCGTGCCGACGTCCATCGCCAGGAGCTCGGCCCTCGGGTACCCGAGCAGCCGCACCGCCGCGCCGTTCACGTGCGCGATGCGGTCGTTCTCGTCGGCCGCGATCATCGCGTCCGGCGCCGACTCGAGGAGCTGGGGGACGACGTCCTCCGCGTTCCGGACCGAGCGCAGGAACGGCCCGAGGGCCGTCACGCCGAGAAGCATCAGGACGGAGATCCCGATGGCCACGACCTCCGCGAACGGATCGGGCTCCACGTCCCCCGAGAGGACGTTGCCGAGCGTCACCGCCCGGCGCGCGGCCATGAGGAGGATCGCCCCGGCGATGAAGAGCCAGCCGCGCGCCCACCCTGCCTCGCGCCCGAGCCGCAGCGCGAGCGCGGCAGCAACGAGCTGCAGGGCGAGCGAGAGGCAGAGCAGGAACGTCATGCGGCAGCCATCGAGCGGCCCATCATTCCCGGGTGCTCCCTTCGACCGCGTGCGCGGCCGCTCGCGGACCATGCTAAGTGGGGCGGTGGGGGCGTTGCAACCCGCCTTCGCCCGCCTCGCCGGGCTACGGCGGGCAAGGCCGCCTCCCGGGATTGCGCTCGTTTCGCGGGCTTCGGCCCGTACGCGACCCCGCCGGCCGAGCAGGTTTCCGGGGGCTCCGGGAACCGGCTGGCCGGGGCGGCGGCCCCCCGGACCCCCCTCGATCAGCCCTCGAGGAGGTGGCGCGCCTCCTCGAGAATCTCGCGGTTCGGCCAGGTCATCGTGAGGTAGTGGTGGCGCCGCACCATGCTGCGGATCGACCGCGAGCGGGCCCCGAGCAGCTCGTTCGCCTTCGCGAGGTACTGCCGCGCCCCCTCGCCGGCCTCGAACGTGGTGCCGAGGCTGTAGTAGATCTCGGGGCCGTACTGCGGCGGAGGCACGCCGCCGAGATCCTCGAGCATCTTCTCCGCGCGGTGCGCGCACGCGCTCGCCTCCGTCGCCCGCCCCGCCGCCTTGTGCGCGCGAGCGAGACGCCAGAGCGCGAGCTGCGCGCGGCTGCCGGTCGGACCCACGGCGAGCGACTCCTCGAGGAGGCGCACCGCGCGCTCGTGGTCCTCCTCGTTGAGCGCCGCGTTGCCCATGTCGGCGCGCGTGAGGCAGCGGCCGCGCGACCCCGCGAGCGCGAGCGCCTCCTCGTAGTGGCGCCACGCGCGCTTGCGCTCGCCGCGCGAATGG
>JAKLKT010000099.1 GCA_023150495.1 Planctomycetota bacterium | reverse complement strand
CCCCCGGCCCCCCCCGCATCCTCCCCGGGAAGGCTCGTCGGCACCCTCGCGGGCGCGGGCGCGCTCGCGGGCTTCCTCCTCGTCTTCGCGTTCCAGGCGACCCAGCCGACGATCGCGGCGCACAAGGAGGAGACTCTCAGGCGCGCGGTCCTCGAGGTGCT
Organism: Planctomycetota bacterium; assembly: GCA_023150495.1. Lineage (GTDB taxonomy): Bacteria > Planctomycetota > PLA2 > PLA2 > PLA2 > PLA2. The sequence continues at coordinate 8,449 of JAKLKT010000099.1, read as the reverse complement.
CAAGGCGCCGGCGCGGTTCGAGCCGCTCGATGTCGACGGGGAGCGCGTGTACGCGGGCTACGACGCGGAGGGGAAGCGCGTCGGCTACGCGATCGTCGCCGCGGCGCCCGGCTTCGCCGACACGGTGAAGGTGATCTTCGGCTACGACCCCGCGACGAGGACGCTCCTCGGGATGAAGGTGCTCGAGAGCAAGGAGACGCCCGGGCTCGGGGACAAGATCGAGAAGGAGCCCTTCGTGGGCGAGTTCGCGGGGGCGAAGGCGCCGCTCGTCGGGCTGAAGGGCGGGGGCGGGGGGGAGGGGATCGACATGATCACGGGCGCGACGATCTCGTCGCGCACGGTGATCGGGATCATCAACCGCGCGATCGAGCGGCTGGGGCCCTCGCTCGAGCGCGGGGAGGCGCGCGGATGAAGCTCAACGAGGATGTCCTCCGCGGCATCTGGAAGGAGAACCCGACGCTCGTCCAGGTGCTCGGGATGTGCCCGACGCTCGCGGTCACGAACTCGGTCGCGAACAGCCTCGCGATGGGGGTCGCGACCTTCTTCGTGCTCTGCGGGTCGAGCGTGCTCGTCTCGATGGTGCGGAAGCTCGTCCCGAACCAGGTCCGCATCTCGACCTTCATCCTGATCATCGCGACGTTCACCACGATCGCGGACATGTCGCTCGAGGCGCTCGTGCCCTCCGTGCACAAGGCGCTGGGGGCCTTCATCGGCCTGATCGTCGTCAACTGCATCATCCTCGGGCGCGCCGAGGCCTTCGCGTCGAGGAACACGGTGTGGCGCTCCTTCCTCGACGCCGTCGGCATGGGGATCGGCTTCTCCCTGATGCTGATCGCGATGGGCGCGGTCCGCGAGGTGCTCGGGAGCGGATCGTTCCTCGGCGTCCCGCTGTTCGGGAAGTCGTACGAGCCGTGGGTCTTCATGATCCTGCCGCCGGGCGGGTTCCTGACGCTCGGCTGCCTCATGCTCGCGAAGAGCTGGTGGTACGCGCGCAAGGAGCGCCTCGCGGCGGAGGCTCCCGCGCGGAAGGAGGCGGCGTGATGGGCGACCTCTTCTGGATCCTCCTCTCGACGATGGTCGTGAACAACTTCACGCTCACGCTCTTCCTCGGGCTCTGCCCCTTCCTCGGGGTGTCCGCGAGGATCGAGACGGCGGTGCGGATGGGGCTCGCGAACATCTTCGTGCTCGTGCTCACCTCGCTCGCCGTGTGGCTGCTGAACCGCTTCGTGCTCGTGCACGCGCCCTACCTCCGGCTCATCTCGTTCATCGTGGTGATCGCGTGCCTCGTCCAGATCGTCGAGATGGCGATCAAGAAGCTCTCCCCGGCGCTCTTCCGGGCGCTGGGCATCTACCTGCCGCTCATCACGACGAACTGCGGCATCCTCGGCCTCGCGATCTTCCAGACGAACCGCGAGTACACGCTCGCGCAGGGGCTCGCGTTCGCGTTCGGGGCGGGGCTCGGCCTCATGCTCGCGCTCGTGCTCATGGCGTCGATCCGCGAGGAGGTCGAGCGCGCGGACGTCCCGAAGCTGCTCCGGACGCAGGCGCTCGTCCTCTTCATCGCGGGGAGCCTCTCCCTCGCGTTCATGGGATTCGCGGGCCTCGGGAGCGCGTCATGATGACGGCGATCCTCGCGATCCTCGGGACGGCGCTCCTCTTCGCGCTTTTCACGTTCTACCGGCACCGCGGCTGCTCGGGTGGCGCCTGCGGGACCGAGGACGCCTGCGAGGGCTGCGGCACCCGCTGGTGGAAGGAGAAGGACCATGTCGCGTAAGGCGATCGACCGGAGGACCTTCCTCGCGCTCGGCGCGGGCGCGTTCGCGGTGGCGATGACGCCCTTCGCCTTCCGGCGGGGGCGGATCGTGCGGCGCACGATCCCCGTCATGGGGACGATCGCCGAGGTGGCCGTCGTCGACGACGACGCGGCCGCCGCCCAGGCGGCGATCGACGCCGCGTTCGCGGAGCTGCGCGCCGTCGACGCCGCGATGAGCCGCTTCTCGGCCGGCAGCGACGTCGGCAGGCTGAATCGGGAGGGGGCGCGGGGGCCGGTGGCGGTGTCGCCGGAGACCGCGCACGTGCTCGAGGAGGCTCTCCGCTGGGCCCGCGCGACGGACGGGCGGTTCGACCCGTGCCTCGGCCTCGCGATCGAGCTCTGGGACGTGAACCGCCGCCACGAGCCGCCGCCGGCGGGCGCGGTGCGCCGCCTCGCGGGCCGCCATCTCTACCGGGCGCTCGACGTGGACACGTGGAGGGGCGCGCACGTCGCGCGCTTCACGGACGCGGATGTCGCCGTGGACCTCGGCGGCATCGCGAAGGGCCACGCGGTCGATCGCGCGGTGGCGGCGCTCCGCGCGCGGGGGATCGGCCGCGCGTTCGTGAACGCGGGCGGCGACCTCTACGCGATGGGGGCGTCGGAGGACAATGACCCGTGGCAGGTCGGCATCCAGTCCGCCGCGGACCCGTCGCGGATCGAGCGCGTGATCGCGGTCGAGGACGCGGCGGTCGCGACGTCGGGCGACTACCTCCAGTGCTTCCGCTTCGGCGGGCGCCGCTACCACCACCTGCTCGACCCCGGCTCGGGCGAGCCGTGGCGGACGGACGGGCGGAGCCTGACGATCGTCGCGGGCCGCTGCGTCGACGCGGACGCAGGGGCCACCGCGTGCTTCGGCGCGCCGGATCCCGACGCGGCCGTCCGGCGCGCCGCCCCCGGCGCCCGCATGGCCTGACGCCCTGCCCGGAGCGGCCCTCCCCGGGGCGCCCCCGGCTTCGTAGAATCCCCGCCTCCCGGCGGGCCGTTTGCCCGCCTCACCCGGGACAGGGAGGCCAGCCCATGCGCAAGTACAGAGCCATATTCGCGGGGATCATCCTCGGCAGCACGCTGTCGGCGGAGCCGACCGTCCCGCCGGAGCTGCAGATCGTCGCGGCAGAGCCCGCGGTGTTCCTCGTCGACGTCTACGGCGACTACGAGCTGACCTACCCGAAGCAGGTGGTCATCGAGGACGGGAAGCTCGGAAGGGACGTCGCCGCGGCCCGCGCCGCCGGCGCGGTGCCCGCCGGCCGATCCGACGCCGAGCACGCCTGGGTGCTGCTCGCGGGAAACCCCGCCGGCTACCTCGCCGCGAGCGAGGAGAGCCTCACGGCCTCGCTGACCGGCCGTCCGTACTCCAGCGGCACCGCGTTCGCCGTGAGTCGCGAGGGCATCCTCCTGACCAACGCCCACGTCCTCGCGGATCCCGATCCCGAGAAGGTCCCGCACTCGGCCGCCGTCGCGGAGCTGTGCGAGAAGAACGTCCTGCCGGTGCTGGAGGGGCTCGCGAAGTTCCTCGGCGGCGAGCCGGCGGCGGCCGACGCGCCCGAGGTCGCCCGTGCGGTCGTGGGGTGGTGGGTCGGGCGCTGCCGGGCCGCGGGCAGGTTCCGGCAGGCACGGCTCGTGCTCAAGTTCGACCGCCCGGAGCGGAAGCTCGGCGCCGCCGGGGTGGGCGGGTACTTCTCGCCCCCCAAGGCGATCTCCGTGCCGCTCGAGATCCTCGCGATCGGCGAGCCGGCGCCGGGAAAGGACGTGGCGGTGCTCCGCGCCGACCTCCAGCCCGGGGAGCGCGGGAGACTCGAGGCGGCGGGGGCGCGCGCCGACGAGATCGATGACATCGTCGCGAAGGGGTCGCTCGACAAGCTGATCTGCCTGCCGCTCGGCGACTCGGCCGACGTGCTGCCCGGCGCCCGCGTGCAGGCGCTCGGATTCCCCGGCAGCGCCTACGATCCGCGATGGATGACGGAGGCCGCCGGCTACCGGGTCAGCGCGCGGGAGGGCCAGGTCGGGCAGATGAAGCCCGTCCGCGGCGGATACGAGATGCTCGAGATGTCGGCGGGCATCGACCAGGGCGACTCCGGCGGGCCGGTGATCGACTCCCGGTGCCGCGTGATCGGCATCAACGTCGGCGGGGGCACCAACAAGGCGACCACGCTCGCGGTCCCGATCGACGTCGCCAGGGAGTTCCTCGCGAAGGCGGGGATCAAACCCGAGCCGGGCAAGCTCACGCTGCGGTGGCGCGAGGCGCTCGCCGCGTTCGGCGCCGGCGACTTCGCGAAGGCGCACGCCCTTCTCGACCTGATCGAGCGCTTCCAGGGGTCGGACATGGTCCTGTCGGCCTTGCCGGACCCCCTGGAGCCGCGCGCGGAGCCGCCGGGCCGGGGCGCCGCGCTCCTCCTGACGGAGAACCTGGCCAACCCCTACGTCCGCGACATGAAGCGCCGCGCGGCGGCGAAGCTCGGGAGGTAGCCGGGCTCCCGCGCCCCCGGAGCCCCCTCGCATCGGATTCCCGGCGGGCCGGAAACGAAGTCCCCCCCGCGTCGTCCCGGAGGGCGGCGCGAGGGGGGTAGAAAGGTCCGGACCCTCAGGTCCTGACCATGGGCATCGTTGCGGCTTCCTCTATTCGAATTCCTCCTGCAGGGCGATGATGGCGCCCTCGAGCGCGAGGCCCGCGAAGCGCGGGTTGTGGATGCCGTCGCTGCCGTCCGAGTGGAACAGCAGGTAGTTCCAGCCCGCGCGCGCGATCACCTTGCCGCCGTTGGTCTCGTAGAGGCTGTTGCCGGTCTTCGTCGTCGGGGCGGCCGACGGACGGATGTCCGTGCCGCTGTTCATCTGCACGTGGTAGACCATCACGCCGCCGACCGAGATCTCCATCGCCTGGCGGCCGTGCGATTCGCTGAACTCGATCGTGCCGACGTCGGCCATGGACGTGATCGTCCGCGAGAGGCTCGTGGTCTCGCCCGCATCGGCGTAGCCGGTCACGACCACCACGTTGCCGAGGCCGATGGCACGCCCGATCTCGAGGTAGAGCGCCTCGACGATCGCCTCGTGGAGCGCCTCCGAGGTGCGCTCGGTGACCTCCCTCACGTTGTCCGCGGTGAAGGCGCCGTGGCACTCGCCGCAGATCTCGTCGCTGGCCTCGAACGTGTGGTTCGTGCCGCCTCGCTGGTAGCTGAGATCCTCCGGCGGATCCGTCAGGCTCATGTGGCACTTCACGCAGGTGTCCTCGATGAACCCGTGCGGGCCGCGGAAGCCGATCTCGACGAAGTAGGCGTTCTGGCCCATGATCACGTCCGCCTGGGTGCCGAGGTGCGGCGCCCGGTCCGGATCGCTCGTGCTCGTCGTCGGCCAGTTCTCCTCGTTGCGCAGGCCGCGCCGCGAGTTGTGGCACTGCATGCAGATCGCGCCCTTGCCGACCGAGTAGGCCGTGAAGCCGGCCATGAGCTCGAAGGTGTCGCCCTGGATCCGCATCGGGGCGTTCGTGCCCTCGCCGGTCGTCGTTCCGACCGCGTGCGGGTCGTGGCACGTCGTGCAGGTCTGCGGGTGCACGTCGTCCTTCGTCCAGGTGACCGTCGGGTTCGACCCGCTCGGGCCGTCGTCGCCGGACTCGAGGATGGGGACCCACGCCACGAACCCGTTGGCGGTGTGGCACTTCGCGCAGCTGCCGCTCATGCCCTCGTCGATCGCGAGCTCGTAGTTCGAGTGGGCCGACTCCTCCCACTGCTGGAAGCGGCCGTGCCGCGGCGGCTCGCCGTGGCACGCCCCGCACACGTCGGAGGAGAGGCTCACGCGCTCCTTCGAGATCGTCCCGTTCTGGTGGGCCAGCGAGTCGTTCGGGCCGTGGCAGTTCTCGCACTGCACGTTCGCCCTCTGCGCCGACTCCGGGAAGGCGGTGAGCATGTAGTCCCAGTTGCCGGGGTCCGGCGTGCTGTAGTGGCCGCCGAACATGTTCGCGTAGAACGCGTCGTAGTCCGCCGCGTCGTCGAACCCGCCGTTGTCCGCCGACTTGTCGAAGCCCACCGAGTGGCAGCCGAAGCAGGCGTCGCTGTAGTGGCCGTTCGTGTTCAGGCTGTCGGTGAGGATCTCCGCGTGCCCGGTCAGCTTCCACTGGTTCACCTCGGCGCTGTGGCAGAACTTGCAGAACATGTCGGGCCGGCCCTCGGCGTCCTGCCCCATGATGCCGCCGGTCCAGATGCCCGCGTAGACGTCGAGGGACACGACCGTCGGCGCGCCGGTGATGTCGGTCACGTTGAGCGTGTACTTCCCGTAGACGTCGGGAACGAACCACGGGTTGCGGGTCGTCGCGTCACGGAGCGTGGCCGCGGACCCGGCAGGCGCGACGGCGATCGTCCAGTCGTACGTCGCCTGCTCCCTGCCGTTCAGCAGCACCACGACATCGCGCGGAACCGTGCGGAGCCCGGGGCTCACCGTCGCGAAGTCGAGCTGCGCGTTCACGTTGACCGTCGACGAGTAGGTGCCGCCCGTCGTCGTCACCGTCACCGTGAAGGCGGCGTGGGCCGCCTCCTCGAGGGCGAGCGGGCTCACGCCCGCCACCATCCACCGGTCGATCCGCTCGACGTGCTTGAAGAGCTCGTCCTTGTACGCCGCCTCGCTCCCGAGCGTGATGGTCGCCGTCGCGGACGCCGGGTCGTCGATCGTCGCCTGGGCCGACGCGCTCTGCTTCCAGAGGATCGACGTGATGCTCGAGCCGTCCATGACGGTCGGCGTGACCGTGAGCGGGAACGTGTCGCCCGGGCCGACGTTCGGGGGCGGCGAAGTCACGGAGAGGAGGACGGGCTTCGTCGGCTCCATCGCCATGTCCGCCGTCACCGGGACGCCCGCGACGACGCTGATGTCCTCGGTGCACTGGTTGTAGTTGGTCGCCACGCACCGCAGCGTGTAGGGGCCGATCGGCAGCTCGCCCGAGTAGAAGCCGGCCCCGTTCGTGACGAGGGCGACACCCGGCACGGCCGGGTCCGTCTCGACCGTCACGCCGGCGATCGGGGCGAGGGTCTTCGCGTTCACGACGGTCCCGCTGACTTGGGCGGTGCTCTGGCCGGGCGCCCCGTCCTGCCCGTCCAGCCCGTCGGTACCGTCCGACCCGTCACTGCAGCCTCCGACGAGGAGGCCGATCGCGAGCATCCCCGCGATCCACAGCGGATGCCCCTTTCTGGAATGTCGAAGCATGTCCGTATCTCCTTGGCCTAGGGAATGCGAAGCGAGAACCGGCGCCGCGAAAGGACGCCGGATCGTTCCTTGATGGAGGCACGCGCAGGCCGCGGGTGCGGGCGCTCGGATCGCGCAGGTCCGGGGAGGCGGGCTGACGTGCTCAGTTCGGCGAGCTACTGCAATCGGGAAACCAATGACGGTTCGCCGGACAACGGGGAAACGGCCCGCGCAACACCCGGTGTCGACTTTCCCGACGCGGCTCCCGACCGGCGTGCGCGGGGCCGGCGAGTCATGTTGCAGGTGCATCGAATGCGTCGTGGTCCGATCGGGAGGGCCCCGGGGCTGCCGCGCGGCCGGCGTTCGCTGGGCGCGCCGCGGCTGGCGTCGCGCGGAATTACACGCGGGGCCGGGAGCCCTCGCGGGAGGGACGCGGAGCCGGCGGGCTCCTTCGCCGCCGGAACGGCCCCGATCAGTCCAGCTCGTCCCAGGTCGTGTTGATCGCCGTCTCGAAGGTCCCGTCGCCGTCCTCGTCGAGCTCGAGCAGGACATCCGTGCTGTTCAGCGCCACGATGCGCATGCGCGCGGGGCTGGCGCCGGTCACCAGCATGGCGCCCGCGCCCGGAGGACCGTCAGCGGTCCCGGTGAAGTCCGTCGTGGTCTCGTAGTCGACCGAGCCGCCGAGGTCGCTCCGGTAGAGGGTTCCCGCGGCCCTGATGACGAACGTGCCGAGGCTCAGATCGACGATCCGCGTCTCGTCCATGTCCGAGATCCGCGCCGACATGCTGCCCCCCGGCCCGGAGATCGCGGCGCGCAGCGAGTCGCCGCTCGCGATCGTCGTGAAGATCAGCTGGTCCGGGGTGCTCGCCTGGGCGGTGATGTCGCCGTTCAATGTGATCGTCTCGGTGCCCATCGTCAACGCGAGGTTCGCGTACACGAAGCGGACCGTGACGTCGTACCCTCCCGGGACGCCGGCGGAGGCCGTCACGGTGAAGCTGACGCTGCCGTCGAGAATCACCGGATCCCCGTCGATGTCGTCCGAGCATCCGTTGAACGTGAGGCTCACGGAGTCCCCGGCCGAGATCTCGTCGACCGGCGGGACGTCGTCGATGACCGCGGACGCGGTCCCGCCGCCCGGGCAGGGATACGTTCCCGAGCCGCCGTCCGCCTCGATGATGAAGACGAGCGACTGGAGGATCTCCTCGAAGTCGCCCACGAACTGCATCGCGCCGGTCACGCTGCTGGCGACCTGGATCGCGTTCGCGCCGGTGATCGTCGCCATGGCCGTGCCGCCGTCTCCGCCTCCGCACGCCATGGGCAGGAGCAGGAGAAGCGTCGGGAGACGGGCGTTTCGCATGACATGGCTACGCAGCAAAGCCTGCGCCGGATGACCCCGCGACGCGGGCGCCGGGTGCGCCGGCGCGGACTTTCTCCCACGGCATCGCAACCGTTGCGATCGGCGGTCCCGGGGCCGTC
>JAKLKT010000098.1 GCA_023150495.1 Planctomycetota bacterium | reverse complement strand
TGTCCGCCCGCGGGCGTAGCCTTCCCCCATCGCCGAATCCCGCCGTGGGCGGGAGCGGGGGACCCAGTTCCCAGGGGCGCATCGCCAACGCGCGTAGGGCAATCTCTTCCGCCCGAGCCCGACAGCTAACCTCGCAGGCGTGGAAGGGGACCTCCCGGCGGGAGGCCCTCGGGAGGTTCGTCATGGTCGCGTCCACCACGGGGGAGCCGGCCCGGACCGGGGTGCGCGCGTTCGTCGCGCGGCTGCACCCGACGGCGCTCGTCCTTCTCGGCTACCTCTGGTACATCGCGGCGGGCTGGCTGCTGCTCTGCCTGCCGCTCTGCCAGAAGGGCCCCGGGGCGGGCCCGCTCGACAACCTCTTCATCGCCGCGTCCGCCGTCTCGACGACGGGGCTCACGACCGTGAGCGTCGCCGACAGCTACTCGCTCCCCGGGCAGCTCGTCGTGCTCGCGCTGATCCAGCTCGGCGGCGTCGGGTACATGACCCTCGGCTCGTTCTTCACCCTCTCGCGGAGGAACGGCCTCTCGCCCGTGCGTCTCGGCATCGGCCGGGCGGTCTTCAGCCTGCCGGACTCGTTCCGGCTCGACAAGTTCATCCGGAGCGTGATCCGGTTCACGTTCGCGATCGAGCTCTGCGGCGCCCTCGCGCTCTACCCGCTCTTCCGCCGCGCGGGGGTCGATGCGCCGCTCTGGAACGCCGTCTTCCACTCCGTCTCCGCGTTCTGCACGGCGGGCTTCGGCCTCTCGAACACGAGCTTCGAGGCGTTCGCCGCGGATCCGTGGATGAACGGCGTGCTCGCCGCGCTCAGCTACCTCGGCGCGGTCGGGTTCATCGTCGTCGTCGACTTCGCACGGATGATCACGGGCAAGATCGAGCAGGTGACGCTGACCACGAAGATCATCCTCTGGGCGACGCTCTGGATGACCGTCGTCGGCACGGCGCTGCTCTTTCTCGGCGAGCCGACGCTCCGAGAGCTCCCGCCCGAGGAGAGGCTCCTCGCCGCGTTCTTCCAGTGCATGACCGCGATGACGACGGTCGGCTTCAACACGGTCCCGATCGGCGCGCTCTCGAAGGCGTCGCTCCTCGTCGTGATCGTGCTCATGGTCATCGGATCCTCGCCGTCGGGCACCGGCGGCGGCCTCAAGTGCACGACCGTGACCGCGATCCTCGGCGTGATGCGCGGCGCGGCCCGTGGGGAACGGGAGGCGAGGTTCTGGGGCCGCGCGATCCCGCTCGACCGCGTCTGGATGGCCGTCGCCACGCTCGGCTTCTACTGCGCCACGCTCGTGGCCGGCGTCTACCTCCTCGAGCTGACGCAGCCGACGCCTTTCGAGAGCAACTTCTTCGAGGCCGCGTCGGCGCTCGGCACCGTCGGCCTCAGCACCGGCATCACGCCGGGGCTCACGGGCCTCGGCAAGCTCATCGTGATCGCGCTCATGTTCTGCGGCCGCGTCGGCCCGCTGACGCTCGGGACGGCGCTCTTCAGCTCGATCCCGGGCCGTCCGCGCACGCAGGACGGCGATCTCGCGGTCTAGACGATGGACGGCCACGGAACCGATCCCGGGCGCAAGGCCAAGGGCTCCCGCCTCCGGCGGCTCCTCTTCGGCCCGCCGCGCGACCTCGGCGACCGGCAGGTCTTCCACCGCCTCTCCGTCGTCGCCTTCCTCGCGTGGGTCGGCCTCGGCGCGGACGGGCTCTCGTCGTCGGCCTACGGCCCCGAGGAGGCCTTCCGCACCCTCGGCGACCACACCTACCTCGCGATCCCGCTTGCCGCGCTCATGGCGGTCACGGTCTTCGTCATCTCGGCCTGCTATTCGCGGATCATCGAGCGGTTCCCCCACGGCGGCGGCGGCTACGTGGTCGCCTCCGCGCTCCTCGGCGAGAAGGCGGGCGTCCTGTCGGGCACCGCGCTGCTCATCGACTACGTCCTCACGATCACGATCTCGATCGCGGCGGCGGGCGACGCGCTCTTCAGCCTCCTTCCCGGCCACGCGGCGTGGAAGCTCCCGGTGGAGATCGTGCTCATCGCCTTCCTCACGGCGATCAACATCCGCGGCGTCAAGGAGTCGATCCTCGCCCTTCTTCCCGTCTTCCTCCTCTTCCTGCTCACGCACGCGATCCTCGTCGCGGGCGGGATCCTCTCCCATGGCGACGCGCTGCCGGGCGTCGCGCGCGACCTCCACGCCGACGCCCGGGAGGGTCACGCGGCGCTCGGCGTCGGCGGGCTCCTGCTGCTCCTCCTCCATGCCTACTCGCTGGGCGGCGGCACCTACACCGGCATCGAGGCGGTGTCGAACGGCATCCCGATCATGCGCGAGCCGCGCGTCCTGACGGCCAAGCGCACGATGCGCTACATGGCGCTCTCGCTCGCCCTCACGGCCGCGGGCCTGACGGTCTGCTACCTCCTCTGCGGGATCCGGCCGCTGCCCGGGAAGACCTTCAACGCCGTGCTCGCCGACGACGTGGCGTCGCGCCTCTCGCTCGGGCACTCCTTCGTCGTCCTCACGCTCTTCGCCGAGGGCGCGCTCCTCGTCGTGGCGGCGCAGGCGGGCTTCCTCGACGGGCCGCGCGTCCTCGCGAACATGGCGAGCGACGCGTGGGTGCCGCGGCAGTTCGCCGCGCTCTCCGAGCGGCTCACGACGCGGAACGGGATCGTGCTGATGGGCGTCGCCGCGCTCGTGGCGCTCCTCTACACCGGCGGCGACGTGCGGCAGATCGTCGTCATGTACAGCATCAACGTCTTCCTGACCTTCTCGCTCTCGATGCTCGGGATGACGCGGTGGCTCCTCGGGGAACGCCGCGCGAGCCGGCCGTGGCGCCGGCAGTTCGCGCTCTTCGCGTTCGGCCTCGCGTTCTGCGTCACGATCCTCGTCGTCACGGTCCTCGAGAAGTTCCTCGAGGGCGGGTGGATCACGCTCGTCGCGACGCTCGCGGTCCTGTGCATCTGCTTCCTCGTGCGCCGCCACTACCGCGCGGTGAACCACCGGATGCAGGAGCTCTACCGGAGCCTCTCGAGCATCCCGCGCGTGCGGGAGGGCTCCCCCGGCCCCGCGGACCCCTCGAAGCACGCGGCCGCGGTCCTCGTCGGCGGGTACACGGGCCTCGGCATCCACACGACGCTCGCTGCGTTCCGCGCCTTCCCCGGCCAGTTCAAGAGCGTCGTGTTCGTGAGCGTCGGCGTCATCGACTCGGGCGCGTTCAAGGACGAGGCGGCCGTGGAGAAGATCCGCGACCGCACGGAAACCGAGCTCCGGAAGTACGTCGAGTTGATGCACGGCCAGGGGATCCCGGCCTCCTACCGCATGGGCGTGGGCACGGACGTCGTCTCGCTCCTCGAGAGCCTCTGCCTGCTCGTCGCGAGCGAGTTCGACAAGGTGACGTTCTTCGCGGGCCAGCTCATCTTCCGGAACGAGCGCTGGTATCACCGCATCCTCCACAACGAGACGGCGTTCTCCGTCCAGAGGCGCCTCCAGCTCGAGGGGCAGACGATGGTGATCCTGCCGGCGAGGGTCGGCGCGTGATCGGGGGGGGCTCCCGCCTTCGCCTTGGGCTTCGGCAGGCAGGCCCTCGGGCCATGCGCCGGTCGCCGCTTGACCTCCCCCGCCGCGTCGGATACACCCGCCCCCTCATGCGTCGCCTCGCCCCCCTCGCGCTGCTCCTCCTCGCCCCCTTGGCCGAGGCCTCCGAGGGAGGCGGGGAGTCGCTCGGCAAGGCGCTTCCCCTCTGGACGGTGCTCCCCTTCGTGGGGCTCCTCCTCTCGATCGCGCTCCTCCCGCTCTTCGCGGGCCACTGGTGGGAGAAGAACCGCCACCGCGCGATCGTTTCGTTCGGCTTCGCGATCCCCGTCGTCGCCTACCTCATCTTCGTGCACGGCTCGGCCGGCGGGCAGGAGCTGATGCACAAGGTGCACGAGTACGTCTCCTTCGTGACGCTCCTCGCATCGCTCTTCATCATCACCGGCGGCGTCTACATCCGGGGCTCGCTCAAGGCGACACCGCGGCTCAACACGGGGATCATGGCGATCGGCGCGATCCTCGCGAACGCGATCGGCACGACCGGCGCGTCCGTGCTCCTCATCCGCCCGCTGCTCCGCGCCAACGCGCACCGCCCGCGGCGGGCGCACGTGGTCATCTTCTTCATCTTCAGCGTCGCGAACTGCGGCGGCCTCCTGACGCCGCTCGGCGACCCGCCGCTCTTCCTCGGCTACCTGAAGGGCGTTCCCTTCGAGTGGACGCTCCGGCTCTGGCGCGAGTGGGCGGCCGTCAACGTGCTCGTGCTGCTCGTCTTCTACGTCTGGGACCGCTACCTGGCGGGCCGCGAGGACGTGGGCGGCATGCCCGCTGCGCTGCCGTCCCCGGAGCCCCTGGGAATCGACGGGGGGAGGAACTTCCTCTACCTCCTCGGCATCGTCGGCACGATCTACGCGGCCGGCGCCGGCCTCTTCAACGGCGGCGAACCCTGGCCGTTCGGCTTGCAGGAGCTCCTGATGGGCGGGTTCGCCGCCGCGGCGTGGTTCACGACGGCCCGCGCCAACCGGGAGCGGAACCGCTTCACCTTCGGCCCCATCCTCGAGGTGGCGATCCTCTTCGCGGGGATCTTCGTCACGATGGGCCCGGCGCTCCTCGTCCTCAACGCGTGGGGGCAGGGGCAGCGCGAGGTGTTCGGGATGGCGTTCGGCATGCGGAGCCCCGCGGCGTTCTTCTGGGGCACGGGCATGCTCTCGAGCTTCCTCGACAACGCGCCGACGTACCTCACCTTCGCGAGCACGGCGTGCGGGATCGAGCACATCGACATCAACGCGAACCCCCGGTACCTCGCGGTGCTGCTGGACGTCGAGCACGGCCACGTGCTCGGCCCGCGGCTCCTCGAGGCGATCTCCTGCGGCGCGGTGATGATGGGCGCGAACACCTACATCGGGAACGGCCCGAACTTCATGGTGAAGGCGATCGCCGAGGAGAACGGCGTCGAGATGCCGGGATTCTTCGGCTACATGGCCTACTCCGGCCTGATCCTGCTGCCGCTGTTCGGGATCGTCACGCTCCTGTTCTTCGCGTGAGCGGCTTGCCCAGCACGATGCTCCGGTAGGTCTTGCCGCCGAAGCGGACGCGGCCGATCCCCGAGTACCCGCGCGCCTCGTAGTAGCGGATGAGGTGCGTCGCCCCTTCCGCGGTGTCGAGGGCGATCTCCCTCGCCCCGAGCTCCCGCGCGCGCTCCTCGACGTGCCGGAGCAGCCGGGAGCCGAGCCCCTTCCCCTGGAGCGCAGGCTCCACGGCGAACTGCGTGACGTACGCCATGCCGGGCCGGCCGTACTCGGGCGGGTCCGCCATCGCGTCGACGAGGCCCAGCGTGACCGTTCCCGCGAGCCGGCCATCCTCGATCGCCACGTAGCACTCGCCGTCGAGCGCGCGCTCGCGGGTCCGCTCGACCGGCTGGTCGACGGCGGTGTAGTTGAACCCCATCCCGCCGAGGACGGAGTAGGCCCTGTGGAGGAGCAGGGTCAGCTCCTCGAGGGAATCGGCCGGGCCGAGGCGGCGGATCTCCACGGGCACAAGAATAAGGGGGGCTCCGGGGGCGGGCTTGAACTTCCCGGCGCGCATTCCGTCCAATGGACCCATGAGAAGCCTCCTCCCCCTCCTCCTCCTCGTCCCCGCGTCGTTCGCGGACGACCACGCCTTCGGGAACGACCTCCTCGCCCGGCTCGCGGCGCGGGAGGGCAACGTCGTCTGCTCGCCCCTGAGCGTGCGCGTGGCCCTCGCGATGGCCTACGGGGGGGCCCGGGGGGCCACGGCGGACGGGATGGCGAAGGTGCTCCGCTGCGACGCGGGCGTGCACGAGGCGCTCGCCGCGCTCGCGAGGGAGTACGACGGGAAGGAGGGGACGCCCGCGCTCGCCAACGCCGCGTGGGTGCAGCAGGGCGCGATGCTCCTCCCCGCGTACGTGGACCTCGTCGAGAAGCACTACGGCGCGCAGCCGGAGACGCTCGACTTCGGCAAGGCCGACGCCGCCGCGCAGCGCATCAACGGATGGGTCTCCGGGCGCACGCGCGAGCGGATCAAGGAGATCGTCTCCCCCGACATGTTCAACGCGAACACGACGCTCGTGCTCGCGAACGCGCTCCACTTCAAGGCCGCGTGGAGGAAGCCGTTCGAGCCGGAGATCACGAAGGCGGCGCCGTTCACGCTCGCGTCCGGGGAGAAGGTGGATGTCCCGTTCATGGCCCAGACGGAGCACGTCGGGTACGCCGCGAAGGACGGCGCGGTCGCCGTCGAGCTGCCGTACGAGGGGGGCCGCTTCTCGATGGTCGTGATCCTGCCCGCGGAGGGCAAGCCGGCGACGGTTCCCGCGGGGCTCGTCGAGGCGCTCAGGACGGCGAACGTCTCCGTCTTCCTGCCGCGGTTCAGGATCGAGAGCGCCTACAACCTGAAGGACACGCTCATCGCGATGGGGATGGAGACCCCGTTCACCGGGGACGCGGACTTCTCGGGCATCGACGGGACGACGAACCTCTACATCGCGGTCGTGGCGCACAAGGCGTTCGTCGCGGTGGACGAGGCGGGCACGGAGGCGGCGGCCGCGACCGCCGTCGTCATGGAGCTCAAGGGAGAACCGGGGGCGCCGAAGGTCTTCCGCGCCGACCGGCCCTTCCTCTTCCTCATCCGCGACCGGAAGACCGGCGGGACCCTCTTCCTCGGCCGCGTGTCGGACCCGCGGCCGTAGCGCTCACTGCGGCTGCACCGAGATCACGGCGACGAGCCGTCCGTCCGGCCCGAACGGGCTCTCGCCGAGATCGACGGTGCGCGGCCGGCCGGGGGCGAGGTCCAGCCGGACCGGGACGACGCGCTCGACGATCGGCACCGACTGGACGAGCGGCACGCCGCCTGCGCGGGCGGCGCTCGTGCGGATCCCGTCCGGCGCCGCCGAGACGACGAGGTCGAGGTCCAGCCGGCAGATCCCGTCCGGATTGAGCGAGATCTCCGCGTTGGCGAAGAGCCCCGCCGTGACCACGACGTGGTTCGGATCCGCGATCCGCGACTCCTGCGCCACCTCGACGTCGTAGTCGCCGACCGTGTCCATCCGCACGTACGCCGCGAGCGCGGCGAGACGACCCGCGGTCAACTGCGCCGCCAAGAGCCCCGCGGTGCGGCTCTCCTTGCCCTCGACCGCGAGCCGGATCTCGAGGAGCATGGGCCGGATCATCTCCCGCTCGAGGGCCGCGATCCGGTCGTTGGAGAGCCGGAGATCCTCGGCTGCGCCCCGGAGCAGGATGGACCCTCCGTGCAGGTACTCGCTCCCGCCCCGGAACTCCCCGTCCCGCGCGGCCGCGAAGTCGAGCTTCCGCACGAGGTCCTCGAGGTCCAGGCGGGTCTCGGTCTGCTCGTCCCGCGCGAGCGCGAGCTCGCCTGTCTGGCCGTTCCATGTGAGGGCGCGCACGGGATCGTCCGCCACCAGCGCTCCGACGGGCGTGACGGCGAACGTGTCGCCCGTCACCGGCCGCGGCGCGGCCCGGACCGTGATCGCGAGGATGTCCCACCGCGTCTCGGCGCCTGCCTGCGTGGCGAGGACGGCGACGCCCGGCCTCCCGGGGACGACCACCATCTCCGTCGAGAGCGCCCCGCCGCGGTAGTCGCACTGCTCGACCTCGCCGAAGTCGGTGTTCCGGAGGCGGAGCTCGTCCTGGATCTCGGGCGACCCCATCACGAAGCGCCGCGGCTCCGACCGGTCGCCCATCGACGCGACGACGCGCAGGAGCAGCCTGCCGTCCCGGAGGAGGAACGGCCGGATCGCCGCCTTGAGACCGTCCGCGGCGATGGCCGCGATCGGGTCCGGGATCGCGGCGGCCTGCGCGATCTCGACATCGAAGTCCGGGACGTAGCGGAACTTGCCCACGTTCCGGTAGACCCCCCAACGCCCGAGCCCGACCTGGAGCGTCCCGCCCTGCCGGCCGCCGCGGAGGTCGAGGCGCGCGAGCGCCGCGAGCTGGTCCGCTTCGAGCCGTCCGGGCGCGGCGAGCATCGCGCGGGTGGCGTCGTCGAGCGACCGGTCGGCGACGACGAGATGGCGGACGTCGATCTCGACCGGCGGATCCCCCGATCCGCGGATCTGCTCGATCACGCGCGCGACGGTCCTGTGGTCGGCCTCCTTCATCCGGGCGAGCAGCCGGCGCCCCCCGTCGACCGACTGGAGCTCGCCCTCCTCCACGAAGGTCCGGACGATCTCGATCACCTGAGGGGCGGGATCCCACGCATCCTCCTCGACGTCCTCGCCGTCGCGTCCCGCCTCCTGCTGCTGCGTGGTCCCGAGGAGGGAGAAGTCCCGCTCGGCGGGACCGGGCCCCTCCCCGGTGAACCTCGCGCGCCTCGCGACCGCGAGCGGGCCGAGGTCGTACACCTTGAGGATCATCTCGTCCGCGCCCTCCGCCGCGGCGGCCGCGGCGAGGGCGAGCAACGCGCACCTGATCCGGTTCGTCATGATCTCCTCCTCAGGGACGCGAGTCCCACCACTCCCTCCAGGACTCTGCGCGCGACCCGCGGTCGGTCCCCGCGACCCGCACGAGCAGCGCGCGGGCGCCCGGGGCTCCCCCGAGCCGCTCGAGCAGCACGGGCACGACCACGGAGGCCGGCATGTCCACGAGCGCGCGCGCCGCGTGCTCCGAGGCGCCGCGCCGGAGCGCGAGGTC